>CANQMY010000042.1 GCA_947625075.1 uncultured Clostridia bacterium | reverse complement strand
ATATTAATTAAGGTTTATAGATTATACCAAAAAATCTAAATATTTTTTTAAGGAAACAAAATGGAATTATTAAATATTAAAAATGTATACGCACAAGCAAGAGAAAAAGAAATATTAAAAGGATTAAATTTAAAAATAAATAAAGGAGAAGTTCATGTAATAATGGGACCAAATGGAGCAGGGAAATCAACTCTTGCTAATATTATTTTTAATAATCCTCAGTATAAAGTAACAAGTGGTGATATATTATTTGAAGGAAAAAGTATAAAGAACTTAAAAACGAATGAGATTGCAAAAAAAGGAATCTTCATGTCATTTCAAACTCCAGAGGAAGTTCCAGGAATTTCAGTTACTAACTTTTTAAAAGCAGCAAAAACTGCAAGCAGTAATGAGCCAATAAAAATATTTACTTTTAAGAAAGAATTAGAAGAAAATATGAAAAAGCTTAATATGAATACATCATATAGTACAAGGGATTTAAATGTAGGTTTTTCAGGTGGAGAAAAAAAGAAAGATGAAATTTTACAACTTCTTACATTAAATCCAAAACTTGCAATATTAGATGAAACAGATTCAGGATTAGATGTAGACGCAATAAAAACAGTTTCAAAAGGAATAAATATGTTTAAAACTGATGAAAATGCTGTGCTAATAATTACACATGGAACAAAAATTCTTCAAGAAATAAAAGTTGATTATGTACATGTTTTAATAGATGGAAAAATAATAAAAACAGGAGATAGTTCTTTAGCAAATATGATAGAAAAAGAAGGATACGAAAAATTTAATCATAATAAATAAAAATGAGGCAGAAGACTGCCTCACATTTGAAGGTTATTTTTTATTTTTATCAATATAATCACAAATGCAAGCACTTGCAAGAAATATTGATCCAGAAATAATAAATGATGATGCAATAGTTTCCGAAGAATCAAGGAGCACAATACCAGAAACCAACAAAAAAAATCCCGGACAAAAATAAAATTAATTTCATTTTGTATACCTCCAATGTATTTAAGTAAAATTATTATATCAAAAAAACAGCTAAAAAGTCAATTTTGAAAGGAATTAACATGTCTAAAACTAAAATAGAAGAAGTAAATAGAAATATATATGACATTAAAAATAAAGATGAATATAGTTTTAAAACCATAGGTTTAACGGAAGATGTAATTAGAGAAATATCAAAGCAAAAAGACGAACCTGATTGGATGCTTGATTTAAGATTAAAAGCATTAGAAACTTATGAAAAACTAAAAATGCCAACATGGGGACCGGATTTATCAGAGCTTGATATGAGTAAAATTGCAACTTACGTTAGGCCTAAAAGTGATATGAAAAAATCGTGGGATGATGTGCCAGAAGATATAAAAAATACGTTTGATAGTTTAGGAATTCCAGAAGCAGAAAAAGAATCGCTAGCAGGAGTTGGAGCACAATATGATTCAGAAATTGTTTATCATAGCATAAAAGACGAATTAGTAAAGCAAGGGGTAATTTATACAGATTTTGATACAGCAGTAAAAAAATATCCTGATTTAGTAAAAGAATATTTTACAAAATGTGTACCAATAACAGACCATAAATTTATAGCACTTCATTATGCAGTATGGTCAGGAGGATCTTTTGTATATGTTCCTAAAAATACAAAAGTAGAAATTCCACTTCAATCATATTTTAGATTAAACTCACCAGGAGCAGGTCAATTTGAACATACTTTAATTATAGTAGATGAAGGTTCTAGCTTGCAATTTATTGAAGGATGTTCAGCACCAAAATATAATGAAATAAATCTACATGCTGGATGTGTTGAATTATTTGTAAAAGAAGGAAGTTATTTAAGATATTCAACAATAGAAAATTGGTCTAAAAATATGTTAAACTTAAATACTAAAAAAGTTGTAGTCGATAAAAATGGAAAAATAGAATGGGTAACAGGTTCATTTGGTTCAAAGATATCAATGTTATATCCAATGAGTATATTAAATGGAGAAAATGCAAAATGTGAATTTACAGGTATTTCATTTGCAGGAAAAGGACAAGATTTAGATACTGGACTTAAAATTATTCATAATGCTCCTAACACATCGTCATTGGTAAATTCAAAATCAATATCAAAAGATGGTGGAATATGTACATTTAGAAGTAATGTGAGTGTTAGACCATTAGCAAAAAACTCTAAAGTATCAGTATCTTGTGAATCATTAATGTTAGATAGTATTTCGCGTTCTGATACAATTCCAGTGAACAGTATTGAAACTGAAGATGTAATATTTTCTCATGAAGCAAAAATCGGGAAAATTTCAGAACAAGCAATTTTTTATTTGATGACAAGAGGAATATCGGAAGAAGAAGCAAAAGCAATGATAGTACGTGGATTTGCAGATCCAATTTCAAAAGCACTTCCACTTGAATATGCAGTAGAAATGAATAATTTAATTAATTTAGAATTAGAAGGAAGTATAGGATAGAAAGGATATTTATGAAAAAATATACGTTAAATAGTACACCTATAAGAACAGCAAATAATTTTGGAATAAATGATATTGATTTAGAATTAGAATTACCACAAGTTAAAAATTTTGAAAATGTAATGATAATTACATCAGAAATGGATAAGCTACAAATTAATAAAATTGAAAATGAATCTTTAAATCTAAAATCTAGAATTGGATTAGAAGAAATTAATAACAACTATTCTTTAAATATAATTGTTCCAAAAGAAAATATAATACATGATCCAATTATAATTAATTGTGATTTTGATGATGAAAATAACTGTTTAGTAGATAATATAAAAATTACAATGGAAGAAAATTCTGAATCAACTTTTATTTTAAAATATAAAAGTGAAGATAAAGAAAAAGCTTTTCATTATCTAAAACAAGAAACAATTGCTAAGGAAAATTCAAAAGGAAAAATAGTAATAGCAAATATGTTAAATAAATCTTCAGATAGTTTTATAGCAATAGAAAACAAAGAAGAAAGCAATGCAAAAATTGATTATGTATTAGTTGAATTAGGTGGAAAAAATAAAATTTCTAATTACTATTCTAAGCTAGAAGGAAATTTTGCAGAAAATAATTTAAAAACAATTTATTTAGGAACAGAAAAAGATATAATAGACATAAACTATAATATAGAAGTTTATGGAGAAAATTCAAAGTGTACTATTGATACACAGGGTGCAGTAGATGATGAATGTCGCAAAAATTTTAAAGGAATAATTGATTTTAAAAAAGGATGTAAAAATTCTAAAGGTATAGAAAATGAAAATTGTATGATTTTATCAAATGCATCAAAATCTAAATCATTACCAATTCTTCTTTGCCAAGAAGAAAATGTTGAAGGAGAACATGGAGTATCGTCAGGAAAAATAGATGAATCAAAAATATTTTATATAATGACAAAAGGTATTTCATATAAAGATGCGAAAAAATTGATTGTTAAAGCAAATTTTAATAAAATAATTAAAGAAATAGAATATGAAGATTTACGATTTGAAATAATAGGAATAATAGATAAAAAAATATAATTAAAAAAATTTTAAAGGAAGGAATTAATCAATTAAAGAATTTAATTGATTATATGATAATAAAATGACTAATTATGATATTAAAAAAGACTTTTCAATATTAAATAATCAAGATATAGTTTATTTAGATAGTGGAGCAACTGCTCAAAAACCAAAGCAAGTTATAGAAGCAGTTAATGAATATTATGAACTATCAAATGCAAATCCTCATAGAGGAGCATATAAATTAAGTATCAAAGCAACAGAAGTATATGATGAAGCAAGAGAAAAAGTTGCTAATTTTATAAATGCTAAACTTAAAGATGAAATAGTATTTACTAGAAATGCAACTGAAAGTTTAAATTTAATTGCATATAGTTATGGTATGGATAAGTTAAAAAAGAATGATAAAGTAGTTTTATCAATAATGGAACATCATTCTAATCTAGTTCCATGGCAATATGTAACTCAAAAAACAAATTCTGTTTTAGAATATATGTATATAAATAAAGATGGAGAAATCACAACAAGTGAAATAAATGAAAAAATTGTTCCAGGAGTTAAAATAGTAGGAATAACTCAAGTATCAAATGTTTTAGGAACGATTAATCCTATTAAAGAAATAGCAAAAAGAGCTCATGAAGTTGGAGCAATTGTTATTGTTGATGCATCTCAAAGTGTTCCTCATTTTAAAGTTGATGTAAGAGAGTTGGATGCCGATTTTTTGGTATTTTCAGGACATAAGATGTTATCACCTCTTGGAATAGGTGTTTTATATGGTAAAATGGAACTTTTAAAAAATATGAGACCATTTTTATATGGCGGAGATATGATTGAATATGTATATGAACAGAATACAACTTATGCTCCAGTTCCAACAAAATTTGAAGCAGGAACACAGAATGTAGGAGGAGCGGTAGGATTATCAAGTGCAATAGACTATTTAAATAATATTGGTATGAGCGAAGTAGAAGAAATAGAAAAAGAACTTTTAGAATATGCAATGAAAAGATTATCAGAATTAGATTTTATAACAATATATGGACCAAAAAATTTACAAAATCATTCAGGAGTAATTTCTTTTAATGTTAATGGAGTTCATCCACATGATGTATCAAGTATTTTAGATAGTCAAAACGTATGTATACGTTCTGGAAATCATTGTGCTCAACCTCTTTTAAGATATATGGGATTAGACTCAACATGCAGAGTAAGCTTCTATATTTATAACACTAAAGAAGATATTGATAAGCTAATAAATGCTTTATTAAAAACAAAAGAAGTTTTTGCAAAATGGATTAACATATAAACAAAAAATTAAACTTAGTAAATAAAGAAAGGATTTTGCAATGGATAATTTAGAATCAATATATACAGATGTAATAATGCAACATAGTACAGAAACATATAATAAAAAGAAAATAGATAATCCTACAGCTATGGAACATGGACATAATCCAAGTTGTGGAGATGATATAACATTAGAAATAAAGATGAATAATAATGTAATTGAAGATTTATCATTTACAGGACATGGTTGTGCAATCTCACAAGCATCTACATCAATAATGATTGATCTATTAAAAGGAAAAACTAAAGAAGAGGCTTTAGAATTAATAAACATTTTTATCAGAATGATAAAAAGAGAAAAGATATCTGAAGAAGAATTAGATAAGCTAGAAGAAGCTAGAGCTTTACAAAATATATCAAATATGCCAGCTAGAGTAAAATGCGCAGAACTTGCATGGTATACAATGCAAAAATTAATAGAAAAATAAAATATATTTAAACTATAAAAATATTCTAAGAAGTAAAAATCTTAGAATATTTTTTATAAAATTAAAATTTATATTGACAAATTAACTTTAATTGTGCTATTATAAATGTATTGCAAAATTTTTCTATTTTTATGCGGATGTGGCGGAACTGGCAGACGCGCTGGTCTTAGGAACCAGTGCCATAGGCGTGGGGGTTCAAGTCCCTTCATCCGCACCAAAGATAAAGTCTTTTAGATATAAGAAACCACGGCTTATATTAATAATTTTCAACTTAATAAAGCTTTGGTATTCCTTATTTTATAATTGAGAGTTAAAAACAAATCTTTTTAGAAGGTTTGTTTTTTTGTGTGTCAAAATAGATAATAATATATGCAAAACATTCATAAAATAATAAAAAAAAGAAGTAAACATAATAAAAATTATGAAAAACTATTTACAAATAATAAAAATTATGATAATATATTTATATCAAATCTGAAAGGAGAAAGAAGATGAGACGGATAAGGAACATTCTTCTAACTCGGGCACCGCCCAAAAAGTTTTAAAAAAAAAGTAAGATAACAAAATAGAAAAAATAGAAACTTTAAAACATTTGAAACTTTAAAACAGATTCGCCCCAGGAGAAATATTCCCCTGGGGTTTTTATATATTCATTTAATTTAATAGTCTTGAAATATATTAAAAAATATAGTATTATAAAAACATAGATTAATTATATATTAATTTATAAAAAATAATTAGGAGAAAAGCAATGAAACAAAAATTTTTAAAAGACTTAGGAATAGATATTGATGGTGATACTGAAGATTTATTACAACAATTCAATTTAAATGGATTTTTAGATCAAGAAAGTGATAATAGAATTAAAGAAAAAGATAAAATAATAAATGGTATACAAGACAAAGAAGAAAAAAATAAATAAATGTTTAAGCATAGATGAAAAGGAAAATGAATGAATATTCCAGTTAATAAAAATGACGAAATAGAAGTTGAAATAATAGATTATGGAACTGATGGAGAAGGTATAGCAAAAATAGATGGCTATACCATTTTTGTAATTGGTGCATTAAAAGGAGAAATAGTAAGAATACATATAACAAAAGTTCTTATGTCTCATGCATTTGCTAAAGTAATAGAAATATTAAGAAAGTCTGAAAAAAGGATTGAACCAAATTGTAATACATATAAAAGATGCGGAGGTTGTAATCTAAGACATATTGATTATGAAGAAACTTTAAAAATAAAACAAGAAAAAGTACAAAATTTAGTTAATAAAATGTTAGAAAATAAAATAATAGTTAATAAAACTATTGGAATGAAAAATCCAATTTATTATAGAAATAAGGCAATTTATCCAATAAGTAAAGACAGAAAAATTGGTATTTTTGCTAAAAGAAGTCATGAAATAATACCTATTTCAAAATGTATGATTCAATCTGAAATTTCACAAGAAATTGCAAAATATATTGTAGAAAATTGGAACGATACTATATATGATGAGAAAACTAAAAAAGGTTTACTTCGTAACATTATGATAAGAGAAGGATTTAATACTAATGAAATAATGTGTGTATTAGTTCAAAATGGTAAAAAATTATATAACTATAATGATTTAGTAAAAAAATTTCCTAAAATCAAAACAATTGTAATTAATGTAAATCAAGAGAATACAAATGTTGTTTTATCAAATGAAAATATTGTAATTTTTGGAGATGGATTTATTACTGATAAATTAGGAGAGTATAAATTTAAGATTTCACCAAATTCATTTTATCAGGTTAATCCAGTTCAAACAGAGGTATTGTATAACATTGCTATAAAAGAAGCTAAGTTAAAAAAAGATGATGTAATTTGTGACTTATATTGTGGAGTTGGAACTATTGGAATATTTGCATCAAAATATGTAAATAAAGTGTATGGAATTGAAATTATAGAAGATGCAATTAAAGATGCAAAAGAAAATGCAAAATTAAATGGCATAAATAATACAGAATTTATTTTGGGAGATACTGAAAAAGCTTTTGATGATTTATTAAAGAAAAATATTAAGCCAAATGTAGTATTTGTAGATCCACCAAGGAAAGGTTTAGATAAAAAAACGATTGAAAACTTATGTAATTTAAGATTAGAAAAACTTATATATATTAGCTGTAATCCTGCCACATTAATGAGAGATTTAAAAGATTTAGAAAAAGTATATAATTTAAATATAATAACTCCAGTTGATAATTTTTGCTATACATCACATGTGGAGTGTGTAGCAGTGCTACAGCTAAAAGAAAACATATAATACTTAATTTTATATGGTTTCAGAAATTATAAGTTTTGAGTCAAAAGGTAGATTTGGTAAGGAAAAACATCAAAATTTGGATGTGAAAGTTAAAGTAATTGTTTAAGTGGTAAGTGGAAACACATAATTTTAATTCTAGAAAATTAAGTAAAGTATTTGAAATACTAAGAAATTTGAGAGTGTGTCTATGGTAAACACAACAAGTATAAGTTGTGTTGGCTTGTAGATATGAAGCAAAGTTAGATATTTCAAGTATTAAAAAGAATTTATTAAAATGAGTTATAGAGAATCTTTATTGTTTAAGTGTCAGTAGATATGTGCTGATGCTTATTTTTATTGGAGATTTTATGCCAGTTAAGAAAATGTAAGTATAAATGTGTTTTGAAAATATTATTAAAAGACTATGAAAAATTTTAAATTTATGATATAAAATACTAAAAAGGAGATAGTAGTGATTTGATATAGATGGAGTAATATTAGATTATGAAAGAGTACTAAAAACTTATGGAGATTTATATGATTTTATAGAGTTA
>CANQMY010000041.1 GCA_947625075.1 uncultured Clostridia bacterium | reverse complement strand
TAGATATCTAGAAACTCAAGATAATGTAAAAGAAGTTTCAATTATACCAAGAGGATTTGCCGGTGGATATACAATGTATAAAACAAATGAGGACAAATTCTATATTTCAAAGACAGAGATGGAAGAAAAATTAATTTCATTATTAGGTGGTAGAGCTGCTGAAAAAATTGCTTTAAATGATATTTCTACAGGAGCAAGTAATGATTTAGAAGTTGCAATGAAAATTGCAAGAGATATGGTTACTGTATATGGCATGAGTGATAAAGTAGGTCCTATGTCAATGAATTTGGAAAAAGATCCATATCAGATACAATTATTAGGAAATAATTTAGAGGATGAAATAGGAAAAGAAGTAAGATTGATACTTGATAATGCATACCAGAATGCTCAAAACCTACTTATACTTCATAGAGATAAACTTGATAAAGTTGCCGAAAGACTTTTAGAAAAAGAAAAAATTAACGAACAAGAATTTATGGAAATTTTTGATGAATAAAATATAATTATTTAAAAATAGTTGACAATTCACTACAAATTATAGTATAATAAATAACTGTAAACCGCCTAAGTCGGGTAACTAAAGTCTAGTTATTACTAGATACCTTGCATTTATGCTTAGCGAGTCTTGGTAAGAGGAGGTTAAAACTGTGTACGCAATAATTGAAAGCTGTGGAAAGCAATATAAAGTTCAAGAAGGAGACGTAATATTCTTTGAAAAGTTAGATGCAGAAGAAGGAAAAAAAGTTACATTTGATAATATTCTTCTTTATTCTAATGATAAAGATATAAAAGTAGGAGCTCCTTATATAAAAGGTTGCAAAGTAGAAGGAACTGTATTATCTCACGGAAAAGGAAATAAGATTATAGTTTATAGATATATTGCAAAGAAAAATCATAGAAGAACACAAGGACATAGACAACCATATACAAAGGTTGAAATCAAATCAATAAAAATTACAGAATAATACTTATATAAAATAATTCATATAAAGGTAGGTGAAATTTAAAATGGCACATCATAAAGGTCAAGGAAGTACCGATAATGGTAGAGATAGTGAGTCAAAGAGACTTGGCATTAAAAGAGCAGATGGACAATTAGTTCAAGCTGGAAATATATTATATAGACAAAGAGGAACAAAGATGCATCCTGGAACAAATGTAGGAATTGGAAGCGATGATACATTATATGCAAAAGTTACAGGTATAATGAAAGTTGAAAGACTTGGTAGGGACAAAAAGAAAATTAGTGTTTACCCAAATATAGAAGAAAAAACTGTTAAAACAAAAACAGTTGAAAAAAAGGTAAATAACTCAAAAGTAGTTAAAGAAACAAGTGTAAAGAAAGCTACTACAAATAAAACAGCAAAGAAGGAAACTGTAAAAGCATAAAAAAATATAAATTCTAGTATTAAATTAAAATACTAGAATTTTTTAACTTTAGAGAAAAATACAAGGTAGATGGATACCTTGTATTTTGTATTATAAAATGATAATATTAATTATAAAATAAGGAGGAAAAATGTTTGAATTAGTATCAAGTTATAAGCAAGCTCGGTGACCAACCAAAAGCAATAGAATATTTATCAAAAGGAATATTAGAAGGGCAGAAATATCAAACACTTCTAGGAGTAACGGGATCTGGAAAAACTTTTACAATGGCAAATATCATTCAAAAAGTACAAAAACCAACTCTTGTTTTAGCACATAATAAAACACTAGCAGGACAACTTTATAGTGAATTCAAAGAGTTCTTTCCAAAGAATAATGTAGAATACTTTGTTTCATATTATGATTATTATCAACCAGAAGCATATGTACCAGCATCTGATACGTATATTGAAAAAGATGCTTCTATTAATGATGAAATAGATAAACTTAGACATTCTGCAACAGCATCATTATTTGAAACAAGAGATGTTATTATAGTTGCATCAGTATCTTGTATATATGGATTAGGAGATCCAATAGATTATGAAAATATGATTATTTCTTTAAGACCAGAAATGAAAAAAGAAAGAAATGAATTATTAAGAAAATTAATTAGTCTTCAATATACAAGAAATGAATTAGATTTTAAAAGAGGTACATTTAGAGCTAAAGGTGATATTGTTGAAATATATCCGTCTGATGAAAGTGAAACTGCAATTAGAGTTAGCTTTTGGGGAGATGAAATTGAAAAATTAGAAGCAATTAATCCGCTAACAGGAAAAGTTATTGGAATAAGAAATCATGTAATGATTTTTCCAAATTCTCATTATGTTACAACAGAAGATAAAATGGAAAGAGCAATTAAAACAATACAAGAAGAATTAGAACAAAGAATAAAGTATTTTAAAGATAAAGGTAAATTATTAGAAGCACAAAGAATAGAAGAAAGAACTAATTTTGACCTAGAAATGATGAGAGAAACAGGATTTTGTCAAGGAATAGAAAATTATTCAAGACATATAAGTGGTAGAGAACCAGGGAGTAGTCCATTTACTCTTTTTGATTATTTTCCAAAGGACTTTTTACTTTTAATTGATGAATCACATGTTACAATACCACAAGTAAGAGCAATGTATAATGGGGATAGAGCTAGAAAAGAAACATTAGTAGAATATGGATTTAGATTACCTTCTGCATTTGATAATAGACCATTAAAGTTTGAAGAATTTGAAAAAAGAATAAATCAGGTTATATTTGTAAGTGCTACTCCTGCTGAATATGAAAGAGAACATTCAAAAGATAGAATAGTAGAACAAGTTATAAGACCAACTGGACTTTTAGATCCTAAAATAGAAGTAAAACCTGTTGAAAATCAGATAGATGATTTAATTTCTGAAATAAAAGAAAGGGCAAATAAGAATGAAAGAGTTTTAGTAACCACACTTACTAAAAAAATGGCAGAAGATTTAACCAAGTATTTAAGTGAAATGGATATTAAAGTAAGGTATATGCATTCAGATATTAAAGCATTAGAAAGAATGGAAATAATAAGAGACCTTCGTATGGGAAAATTTGATGTTTTAGTTGGAATTAATCTTTTAAGAGAGGGACTAGATATACCAGAGGTTTCTTTAGTTGCTATATTAGATGCTGACAAAGAAGGATTTTTACGTTCGGAAAGATCATTAATACAAACTATTGGTAGAGCAGCAAGAAATACAGATGGAAAAGTTATTATGTATGCTGATGAATTAACAGATTCAATGGATAAAGCAATTTCAGAAACAAATAGGAGAAGAAAAATACAAGAAGAATATAATATAAAAAATGGTATTACTCCTAAAACAATAGAAAAATCAATTAGAGAAACCATAAAAGCAACTTATGAGACAGATAAAACAGATTCATTAACTATAGAAGAAGGTGAAGATATAGAGACAGTTATAAATAAATTAACAGATGAAATGATTAAATATGCTCAAAATCTTGAGTTTGAGAAAGCAGCAGAAATTCGTGATAAAATTAAAGAATTAGAAAATTTAAAATAAAGTTTATTATTATAAAAAAATTTAAATTTAATCTATAATTTAGTAACTTATTTAGTATTTTTTTAATATTTTATTTTAGGTGAAATTAATGTTTAAATTTATTAAAGTTTTGTACGAAGATGCAGTAAATATTAAAGAAAAGGATCCAGCTTGTAAAAGCATTTTAGAAGTAATATTTCTATATCCAGGTTTTCATATTTTAGTAAATTATAGATTTTGTCATTATTTATATACACATAAATTTTATTTTTTAGCTAGATTACTTTCTCAATTAGGTAGATTTTTTACTGGAATTGAAATACATCCAGGAGCTAGTATTGGAAAAAAACTTTTTATTGATCATGGTATTGGAATTGTGATAGGAGAAACTGCAACTATAGGAGATAATTGTACTATTTATCATAATGTAACATTAGGTGGAACAGGAAAAAATATAAATAAAAGACATCCTGATATAGGAGATAATGTAATGATAGGAGCAGGATCAAAAATTCTTGGTCCGATAAAAATAGGTAATAATGTAAAAATTGGAGCAAATGCAACAGTTGTAAAAGATATACCAAACAATGTTACAGTAATAAAGTTTGGAGAAATTTTAAATAAAGACAATATATAAAAAGTAAAAAACATAAACAAATTTAATTTGTTTATGTTTTTAAATTTTAAATAATTTAAGTTTTATTAATAAATTGGAGGTTGTCCATTATCAAGTGAATGTTCTGGCTCTATTGGTTCAGTTCTTTCTAGGTCTTCAGCAATTTCTTCAATATTTTCGATATTTACGCCATCTACTTCTTCATATTTTTTCATAATTTCACTTCTTAATGTTTCAGGATCAATATTATGATCTTCTGCAATTTCATTAATTGAATCGTTAATTGAAAAATCATTTTTATCAGTTTCTTTAGTGTCCATTAAACGTTCTTGTCTTACTCTGGTACTATTATATGTTTTACTAGGTATATTTTCAGCTACAATTTGATCTTGGTATAAAGCACCTCTACCATAAAATGTAGTCAATGTTGATCTTCCATCATTACACAAACCTATTATTTGATCATTGTCAATATCACTTGCTTTTGATTTTACTCTAAAACCTACTATCATATTTGCTTCTTTAGAAGTACCATTTTCTTGAGTTAAAGATATTTTTTGAGAATCAGAAATTAATTCTACTTTATCTTGACTAATTTCCTCGGCATAACCATTTTTATCAATACCCAATAACTTATAGTTTCCATTTGTAGTTTTGATTATTTGATAAGATTCATAATCACCACCAATAACATCTCTTATATTATAGTGGATACTTATTTTTTCATTTGCATCAATATTTTCACCATTTAACATTTTTGAATCAACTTTTAGTTGTTGATTTGCATCTATTGTTGAAGATGATAAAATGTATTCTCTTGATAAACCTAAAGAAATAGCAGTTTGATCAATTTGGTTATCTAAACTTTTAAGCTCAGATAAAGAAACTTTATCTTGATTTTTATCTAAATTTTCTAATTCAGCTAATTGATTTTCCATCTCAGTTGTATCAGTTCCAAGTAACTTAAAAGCATTTATCATATCAGGAGTAATATTAATCTGTTCTAAATTTTCACCATAAAATTCATGTTTTTCTTTACCAGTTGTATTATCCATAATTTTAACATCAAATACAACATGATTATCTGCTGTTAAATTATATGTAATATCTACTAATTCAATAGAACCACTCATTATTTCAGAACTTCTTGTATTATATATATTTTTAGAAATTGTATTAAAAACATTTTCAAGTAAATTTGTTTGTTCTTTAGTAGATAAGTTTTTAAAATTATTAATACTTTGATTATTATATTCCATATTTTTCTCCTTTGGATTTATATTTTATATAAAAATTATAACATAATATAAATAAATAGTAAATACTTTAACAAAAACGTAAAATATACTTGACACTACAAAACAAATGTTTTATAATTAACTTATGTCTAAATGTATTTTATATAAAAATATATAAATTGAGGTAAATTAATATGGAAAATATAATAATAAAAGGAGCAAAAGAACACAATTTAAAAAATATAGATATAACTATACCAAAAGATAAACTAGTTGTAATAACAGGGCTTTCTGGATCTGGTAAATCTTCATTAGCATTCGATACATTATATGCAGAAGGTCAAAGGAGATATGTTGAAAGTTTATCATCTTATGCAAGACAATTTTTAGGAATAATGGATAAACCTGCTGTAGAACAAATAGAAGGACTTTCTCCAGCAATATCTATAGATCAAAAAACAACATCTAAAAACCCTCGTTCAACTGTAGGAACGGTAACTGAAATATATGATTATATTCGTTTATTATATGCAAGAATAGGTATTCCATATTGTCCAAAATGTGGTAAGAAAATTGAAAAACAATCTATTGATCAAATAGTAGATGATATTTTAAAATTAGAAGAAGGAACAAAATTACAAATTTTAGCACCTATAGTACGTGGTAAAAAAGGTGAATATAAAAAAATTCTAGAAAATTATCAAAAAGAAGGTTTTGTTCGTGCTAAAATTGATGGAAATATAGTTGATCTTACAGATGATATAGAAATTGATAGAAAGAAAAAACATACAATTGATATTGTAATTGATAGACTAGTTGTAAAAAGTGATATAAGAGCAAGACTTACAGAATCAATTGAAATTGCAATGAAACAAGCTGATAATTTAGTGAGAGTTGAAATTCAAGGATCAAATGAAAAGCTTTATAGCGGAAATTATGCTTGCCCAGATTGTAATATAAGTTTTGAAGAACTTTCTCCAAGGATGTTTTCATTTAATAATCCTTTAGGTGCGTGTCCGGTATGTACAGGAATAGGATATTTAATGAAAATGGATGAAGATTTAATTATTCCAGATAAAAACCTTACGTTATATAATGGAGTTAAAGCTTTTGGAGCTAGCACAATGAAAAAGGGTGAAACAATGGCAAAAATGTATTTTGAAGCTATTGGAAAACACTATGGAGTTGATATAAAAGTTCCAATAAAAAATCTTCCAAGATGGTTTTTAGGGAAAATTTTATATGGTACTGGAGATGAATTAATTGATTTTGAATATACATCTCCATTTGGTACAAGAAAGATAAAATCAGCATTTGAGGGAGTTATTCCTACACTTGAAAGACGTCATAGAGAAACTAAATCTCAAGGAATGATGCAGTTTTATGAATTTTATATGAGTGAGGCAGAATGTCCAGAATGTCATGGTGCTAGATTAAAACCAGAAGTTTTAGCAGTAAAAGTTGGAGATAAAAATATTAAAGAACTTACAGATATGTCTATAGTACACGTAAAAGAATATATAAATAATTTAGTTTTAACTGAAAAAGAAGCTTTAATTGCAGATCAAATTATGAAGGAACTTAATAAAAGATTACAATTTTTAATAGATGTAGGACTTGATTATTTAACACTTTCAAGAAGTGCTGCAACTCTTTCTGGAGGTGAATCACAAAGAATTAGACTTGCAACTCAAATTGGTTCAGGACTTACAGGTGTAATGTATATATTAGATGAACCAAGTATAGGCCTTCATCAAAGAGATAATGATAAATTAATTGCTACATTAAAAAAATTAAGAGATTTAGGAAATTCTGTAATAGTTGTAGAACATGATATAGATACTATGTATGCTGCAGATCAAGTAATTGATATTGGACCTGGTCCTGGTGTTCATGGAGGATATGTAATGGCACAGGGAACAGCAGACGAAATAAAAGATGTTAAAGATTCAATTACAGCACAATATTTAAGTGGAAGAAAACAAATTACTGTTCCAAAACATAGAAGAAAATTAACTGGAAAATATTTAGAAATTATTAAAGCTAGAGAAAACAACTTAAAAAATATTTCTGTAAAAATACCTTTAGGACAATTTGTTTGTGTTACTGGTGTATCTGGATCAGGAAAAAGTACATTAGTTAATGAAGTATTATATAAAAATATTAATAAAGTTTTAAATAAGTCAAATGAAAAAGTAGGAAAATGTGATGAGGTAAAGGGAATTCAAAATATTGATAAAATAATTAATATAGATCAATCACCAATTGGAAGAACTCCTAGATCAAATCCAGCAACATATACAGGGGTATTTGATTTTATAAGAGATATATTTGCTACAACTAATGAAGCAAAATTAC
The DNA here is from genome assembly GCA_947625075.1 of uncultured Clostridia bacterium. Taxonomy (GTDB): domain Bacteria; phylum Bacillota; class Clostridia; order TANB77; family CAG-508; genus CAG-793. Next base: position 465 of record CANQMY010000041.1, on the reverse strand, counting down.
GAGGATATGATAAAGGTAGATTTAGTTTTAACGTAGAAGGCGGAAGATGCGAATCTTGTCATGGTGATGGAATAATAAAAATAGAAATGAACTTTTTATCTGATGTATATGTACCATGTGAAGTGTGCAAAGGAAAAAGATATAATAGAGAAACTTTAGAAGTAAAATATAAAGGTAAATCGATTTCAGATGTACTTGATATGACTGTGGAAGAAGCATTGGAATTTTTCAAAAATATTCCTAGAATAAAGCAAAAAATTCAAACACTTTATGATGTTGGGCTTGGCTATATTAAACTTGGTCAACCATCAACAACATTATCTGGAGGAGAAGCACAAAGAATAAAACTTGCAACTGAACTTTCAAAAAGACCTACTGGAAAAACTTTATATATATTAGATGAACCAACTACAGGTCTTCATATAGATGATGTTCATAGATTAATAGATATTTTACAAAGATTAG
>CANQMY010000040.1 GCA_947625075.1 uncultured Clostridia bacterium | reverse complement strand
AAACAAGATTATTTGAATATAATCTTGTTTTTTTCATATTATTAGGTATATAATATAAAAGGATAATAATGTTTTAATTAAAACATATTATAAATTTTAAAAGTTCATAAACTTAAAGGAGAGATTATGAGACTTAAAAATATTTTAATGGGAATAGAAGGACTTAAAGCAAAAGGAGATTTGGAACTAGAGATAACAAACATTACTAGTGATTCTAGACAAATAAAACAAGGAGATTTTTTTATTGCAATTAAAGGATTTGATACAGATGGACATGATTATATTTCACAAGCAATAAAATCAGGAGCTAAAGCAGTTTTAGTAAATGAGAATATGGTAAAAGATGTATTAAAAGATATACCAGAAGGAGTTACAATAGTAGCTGCACCAGATACAAGAATTGCTATGTCAAAGTGTGCATGTAATTTTTACGATAATCCTTCTAGAAAATTACAGTTAATAGGAGTAACAGGAACAAAAGGTAAAACAACAACAACATTTATGATAAAAGAAATTCTTGAAAGACAAGGAATAAAAACTGGATTAATTGGAACTATTGCAACATATATTGGAAATAAGAAAATAGAAGATAGTGATAGAACAACACCAGATAGTATAAAATTACAAAGTTTATTTGCAAAAATGGTAGAAGAAAAATGCCAAGCAGTTGTAATGGAAGTATCATCTCAAAGCTTAAAACTACATAGAGTAGATGGATGTGATTTTAATATAGGTGTATTTACAAATTTTTCAGAAGACCATATTAGTGAAAAGGAACACCCAGATATGGAAGATTACTTTAATTCAAAAGTAATGTTATTTAAAATGTGTCCATATGGGTATATAAATATTGATGACTATAATCTTATAAAAGTACCAAAATTAGCACCTAACTGTGAAATAAAAACTTATGGAATAGATAACGAATGTAATATGCTTGCAAAAGACATTACAATAACTAATTCATATGTAGATTTTAGAGTAAAAGTAAATGGTAACAATGAAAGAATAAAAACATTTATTCCGGGAAGATTTAGTGTATATAATAGTTTAGCAGCTATATCAGTTGCTGAACGATTAGGTGTAGACACACAAAATATAAAAACAGCATTAGAAGAGGTACGTGTACCAGGAAGAAGTGAGTTAGTAGATAATAAATTAGATTTAACCATAATGATAGATTATGCACATTCACCTGAAAGTTTACAAAGCATATTACAAGCTGTTAAAGCATATACAAGAGGAAGAGTAATATCAGTATTTGGATGTGGCGGAGATAGAGACCCAGGAAAAAGAAAAATAATGGGAGAAATTTCTGGAAGAATAGCAAATTATACAATAATTACTTCAGATAATCCTCGTACAGAAGAACCAGAAAAAATAGTAGAACAAATTGAAGAAGGAATAAAAAAGACAAAAGGTAAATATGAATGTATAGTAGATAGAACTCAAGCTATAAAAAAAGCAATAGAAATGGCACAAAAAAATGATATAGTAGTATTAGCAGGAAAAGGCCATGAAACTTATCAAGAAATAAATCATGTAAAAAATCCTTATGATGAAAGAGTAATTATTAGAGATGTGATAGATGAGATTATTTCAGATAAACAAGGCAAAAAAGTAGGCAAATAAAAAGACTATAAGGGGGAAAACTAATGAGCTTTCAAATAAAGATATTACTTTTATCTTTTACAGTTAGTGTAGTAATATCAATGATAGTATTGCCAACATTAAAAAAATTAAAAGTAGGACAGTCAGAAAGAGAAGATGGACCAAAATCGCACCTTAATAAAAAAGGTACAACAACAATGGGAGGAATAATTTTAATTTTATCAACATTACTTTTAAGTGCTTTTTTATACATTGACTATGCTTCTCAAGAAATTGAAATAGCAACTAGACTACTTCCAATGATTTTTGTTACAATAGGATTTGGAATAATAGGTTTTATAGATGATTTTAAAAAAGTAATACTTCATAATACTGATGGAATAAGTGCAAAAGCAAAAATGTTTGGTTTATTTTTAATATCACTAATATATGTAATAATGTTAGTATTTGTATTTAAAAATGGAACAGATATTTATATACCATTTTTTAAGGTATATTTAACTTTACCAATATGGATTTATATACCTTTTGCAATAATAGTAATTCTAGGAACAACAAATGCTGTAAATTTAACTGATGGTATTGATGGATTATCAACAAGTGTAACTACAATAATTCTAACATGTTTAACAGTTATATCAATTATATTTGGAGTAAAAGAAACAACAATATTTGGTTGTATTGTAATAGGTGCAGGATTAGGATTTTTATTATTTAATTTACATCCAGCACATATATTTATGGGAGATACAGGATCACTTCTTTTAGGAGGAGCTATTGCTGGTATTTCTTTGTATCTTAAAGTACCACTTCTTTTATTAATAATTGCAATTGTACCAATAATAGAAACAGTTTCTGTAATATTGCAAGTTATTTATTATAAAAAAACTAAAAAGAGATTATTTAAAATGGCACCAATACATCACCATTTTGAAATAGAAGGTTGGAAAGAAAATAAGATTGTATCAACATTTAGTTTGATTACTTTAGTTGCATCTATTATAGGAATTTTGGCAATATAAAATTATAGTTTATAGATTTGACTTTAAAATCTAAATTTGATAAGGAGATATGCTAGGTTTACTAGTATAGTGTGTTAAAATGCAGAAAAGTAGAAGGGTTAACTCTAGAAATCGAAAAGATATTAATCATTCAGCATCTAGCATTTCAAGAAATATTCAAACTCCCAGAGAAGTTTCAAAAGTTACTAAAATAGCAGAGATTAATGGAAGAAAAAAGATTGATATGACTTTAATTATAGTTGTACTTATGCTAGTTGCTTTAGGAATAATTATGGTACTTTCTGCAAGTGCTCCTTCGGCATTAGCAGACTATGGAAATAGCTATCATTATGTAATAACTCAGGGAATAGCAGCAATTCTCGGACTTATTGCTATGATTGTAATTTCAAAAGTTGATTATAGAATTTATCAAAAATTTTATTGGTGGGTATATTTATTTTCAGTATTAATTATATTTTCAGTTTTAATTCCTGGAGTTGGAATGGAAGTATCAGGAGCAAGAAGATGGATTAAATTAGGTTTTCAAATACAACCTTCTGAAATTACAAAAATTGGATTAATAATTTCACTTGCAGGATATTTTAGTGATAAAAAGAATAAACTAGATGGTTTCATGGGAGGTTGCTTTATACCATTAATTATGGCAGCATTACCAATATTTTTATTATATAAAATACAAAATCACTTAAGTGCTGGTATAATTATTGCAATTGTAACAGTAATAATAATTATTATTAGTGGATGTAAATTAAAATATTTATTTAGTTTAGCAGGAATTGGAGCAGTAGGAGCAGCTGGAATATTAATGCTACTAAAAGATAAATTAACAAGTAGTTTTAGATCAGATAGAATTTTAGCATGGTTAAATCCATGGGAAGATACAAGTGGTACATCTTATCAAACAGTCCAGGGACTATATGCAATAGGTTCAGGAGGACTATTTGGAGTAGGTTTAGGTGAAAGCAAACAAAAATATTTATACATACCAGAAGCTCACAATGACTTTATATTTGCAATTTTAGCAGAAGAACTTGGATTTGTAGGATGCTTATTAGTTATTTTACTTTTTGCTGTTTTGGTAGTTAGAGGAGTGGTTATAGCAATTAGATCAGAAGACACATTTGGAAGTCTTGTTGCAATTGGAATAACTGCATTAATTGCTGTTCAAGTTATATTAAATATTGCAGTTGTAACAAACACCATACCAAATACAGGAATATCACTTCCATTTTTAAGTTATGGAGGAAGTTCATTAATAATTCTTTTAGCAAGTATAGGTGTACTTTTAAATATTTCACGTTCTGCTAAAAAAATATAAAATAGTTTATAGGTATAATCTAATTTAAAAACCTAAATATATTAATAAAGGAGATATGCTATTTATTAAAAATAGCATAATTATGAAATTTGAAAGTAGTAATTGCAGCTGCTGGAACTGGTGGACATATAAATCCTGGAATAGCAATAGCAAATAAAATAATGGAAGAAGAACCTAACTCTGAAATTATTTTTATAGGAACTGGAAAAGAGATAGAAAAAGATCTTGTTTCTAAAGCGGGATATGAACTTAAAACAATAGATGCATATGGTTTTAGTAAAAAAATAACTATAGAAAATATAAAGAAAATGATAAAAACTTTAAAAGGGTTTAAGGAAGCAAAAAATATATTAAAAAAATTTAATCCAGATGTTGTTATAGGAACAGGTGGATATATCTGCGGGGCAGTTATATATTCTGCACATAGTTTAAAAATTCCAACTGTTTTACATGAAAGCAATGCTTATCCTGGTTTAGCAGTTAAGATGTTAGCTAAAAAAACAGATCTTATATTAGTGGGAATAAAAGAAGCAAAAAATAATTTAAAAAAAGCAAATAAAATAGTTTATACAGGAAACCCTACAAAGGTAAAAAAATTGAATCTCACTGCCAATGATATTAAGCAAATAAAGAAGGATTTGGGTTTATCTGAAGAATTACCAATTGTTTTAGTATTTGGAGGAAGTCAAGGAGCAAGAGTTATTAATAATGCAATAATACAAATTATAAAAAAGAAAATGAATCAAAATTATCAAATTGTTTGGGCAGTGGGTCAAAATCAATATGATATTGTAAAAGAGGAATTTCAAAAAAGTGGATTAGATATTGATAAGATGAAAAATACAAAAATTTTACCATATATTTATAACATGACAGAAGTTATGAGTATATCGGATTTGGTTGTTGCAAGAAGCGGTGCAATGACTTTAACAGAGCTTGCTATTATTGGAAAACCAGCTATATTTATTCCATTACCAAGCAGTTCTGCAAACAGACAAGAGGATAATGCAAGAGTTTTTGAAAAAGCAGGAGCAGCAAAATTAATATTAAACAATGATTTAAATGAGAATAATTTAAATAAAGAAATAAATAATATAATAAGTGATAAAAATAAAGTTAAAAACATGGGAATGGCAGCAAATAAAATGGCAGTGTATGATGTAGAAAATAGAATATATAATGAGATAAAAAAATTATTAAATAACTAATATTTAATTAGCATACTTGAAAAAAATGCAATTTTAGTCTAAAATAATACATTATATTATAAAACAATAATAAGAAAGGTAATTATAATGGCGAATAAGTTAATTATAGTAGAGTCACCAGCAAAAGCAAATACAATAAAAAAATTTTTAGGCAATGATGTAAAGGTATTAGCATCTATGGGACACGTAAGAGATTTACCTAAATCAAAGCTAGGGGTTGACTTAGAACATGATTTTGAACCAGAATATATAAATATAAGGGGAAAGGCATCTTTAATAAATTCATTAAAAAAAGATGCTAAGCAAGCAAAAAAAGTGTTTTTAGCAACTGACCCTGATCGTGAAGGAGAAGCAATTGCATATCATTTAGCTTATTTATTGGGAATACCATTAGATAGTGTATGCAGAGTTACATTTAATGAAATAACAAAAGAAACTGTACAAAAAAGTATAAAAGAACCTAGAAAGATAGATATGAATCTAACAAATGCTCAGCAAGCAAGAAGAATTTTAGATAGAATTGTTGGATATCAAATAAGTCCTATACTTTGGAAAAAAGTAAAAAGAGGATTGTCAGCAGGACGTGTACAATCTGTGGCAGTTAAGCTAATTGTTGATAGAGAAGAAGAAATAGAAAAATTTATTCCTGAAGAATATTGGAATATATTTGTTAAACTTTTAAAAAATGAAGAAAAATTTACAGCTAGATTATATGGAAAAAATGGAAATAAAATTGAACTTCATAATGAAAAAGAAGTTAAAGAAATTTTAAAAGAAATTGAAAATGGAAAATATGTTGTAACTGATGTTAAAAGAGGAGAAAAGAAAAGAACACCAGCTCCACCATTTACAACAAGTACAATGCAACAAGAAGCTTCAAGAAAGTTAGGATTTCCAATTAGGAAAACAATGAATATTGCTCAAGGTTTATACGAAGGAGTATCAGTTCCAGAAAAAGGTATGGTTGGTTTAATTACTTATATGAGAACAGACTCAACAAGAATTTCGGAAGAAGCAAGACAATCAGCTAAACAATACATTACATCTGTTTATGGAACAGAATATTATGAGAATAGATATTATAAGACAAAAGCTGGAGCTCAAGATGCTCATGAAGGTATAAGACCAACATATATAGATCTTTATCCGGACAAAATAAAAGATAATTTAACTCCAGATCAATATAAATTGTATAAATTAATTTATAATAGATTTATAGCAAGTCAAATGTCTGCAGCTGTATTTGATACAATTAACGCAAATATAGATGTAAAAGAAAAAGAAACATATAATTTTAGAGCGTCTGGACAAACACTTAAATTCAAAGGATTTATGACATTATACGTTGAAGATAGAGATGAAAAGAATGATGAAGATGACGAATTAAGTATTCCACAACTTGAAGTTGGTGAAACATTAAAAAAAGAAGAAATCGAACCAAAACAAAGTTTTACAGAGCCACCTCCAAGATATACTGAAGCTAGCTTAGTTAAAACATTAGAAGAAAAAGGAATAGGAAGACCAAGTACTTATGCTACTATTATCTCAACTATAATTGATAGAAGATATATTGAAAAAGAGCAAAAACAATTATTACCAACTGAGCTTGGAAAAGTGGTAAATAAATTATTAATAGAGAATTTTACAGATATTATTAATGTTGAATTTACTGCAGATATTGAAAATAGATTTGATAAAATTGCAGAAGGAAACGAGAGTTGGAAAAATGTAATAAGAGAATTTTATGGACCTTTTAAAGCTGAATTAGAAAAAGCAAATAAGGAACTTGAACATGTAAAAATAGAAGATGAAGTAACAAACATAAAGTGTGAAAAATGTGGAAGAATGATGGTTGTTAAATATGGAAGATATGGAAAATTTTTAGCATGTTCAGGATATCCAGAATGTAAAAATATTAAATCTTATGCTGAGAAAATAGAAGTTCCATGTCCAGTGTGTGGATCAGAAGTATTGGTAAGAAAAACGAAACGCGGTAAAAATTATTATATTTGTATTAATAATAATAAAGAGAGCGAAAATCCATGCAACTATATCTCATGGAATAAACCAAAAGAGGGAGAAAAATGGTCTCCAGAAATGAATGAAAAAGCAACAAAAAGTGTAGGTAAAAAATCAAAAAGAACAAGTAAAAGAAAAGGCAAAGAAAAAACTAAATCGAAATCTAGTACAAAAAAGGTAAATAAAAAATAATAGATTAATCTAAAAAGCAAAGGAGAAAATTATGATTAAAAATGAAAATGGTTCAGTTACTCTAATTGTATTAGTAACTATATTATTCATTTTAATAGTTTTGGCAACCAACCTTGTATATATTTCAGCAAAAAGAAAATCTCAGTTACAAGAATCAATGATATTACAAAATGTATATGATACTGGATTAAAGAAAACTTACGATGAACAAATACAAAAAAGAAATCTAGAAAGTGCTCAATAAACAAATTAGTAAAAATAAGGAAAATAAAAAATGAAAAGTATATTAATTCATTGTGCTATGAATAAAGAAGCAGATCAAATAGCATCTAAATTAGAACTAATAAAAGTAAATGATAATTTGTATAAGAAAGAAAATAAAACACTAATAATAACGGGAATAGGAAAGCAAAAAACAGCGATTGGAATTACAAAATATCTAGAAAATAATCCAAAACCGGATTTAATAATTAATATAGGATATGCAGGTGCAAATAATCAAAAAATAGGAGAATGGGTTAGTATATCCAAAGTATATAATTTTGAATGGAATATACTAGACGAAGAAAAATATAGCATGGATGTAGGTAATCAAGAACTGTTAACACTAAGCAAACTAAAAACATTGCCTTGTTATTCAGCTGAATGTTTTGTGACTAGTACTGATATAAAAGAAGATGTTGTGTTTGATATGGAATTACATTCACTTGCAATTATTTGTGATATGTACAATATAAAGTTAGCTTCACTAAAAAAGGTAAGTGATAATCTAAATATAAAAGACTATTATAGTAATTTAGAATGTGAAAATGTTTTTGAGCT
>CANQMY010000039.1 GCA_947625075.1 uncultured Clostridia bacterium | reverse complement strand
TAATTAATAAAAATACTTTACAATCAATGTTAAAATATGGTAAAATATTTATATGATAAATTTTAATAAATCAAATATAAATATTTTATCATTTTTTATTTCATTAGTAATTTATTCAGTTATAGTTCTTATAATAAATTATCCAAAATTAGAAAAGAACATACAAAAACAAGATGAAAATAATAGCTTTATTTTAAGTGAAGAAGAAAATAAATTTAATAATTTAGATGAAGTAGAGATAAAAAAATGGTATATACAAATAGATTCTTTACAAATAAAAGCTAATATTAAACAAATGGAAGGTAATATTCCAGAAAAAAATTATGTTGGGCATTTTGAACAAACTGATATAATAGGAAATAATATAGCTCTTATAGGGTTTAATTTTGGTACAGAAAAAAATTATTTTGCAAATCTAAAAGACTTAAAAATAGGAGAAAAAGTTACTTATGTTGTCAATAATGAAGTAAAAAATTATACAGTAACATCTAATAAAATTATTGAAAAAGAAAGTTTAAAAGATGAATTAAAAGACGATAATAATAATAGCTCATATTTAAAATTATTTACATATATTAAAAATTTAGATAGTAAATTAAGATATGTATGTGCTAAAGAAACAATTGACATATAAGTAGATTTAGCTATATAATGAGTGTATAAGTTTTATGAAAGGAGAGTATGATTAATAATCATACAGTAAATGTTTTATGCCAAAAAAGAAAAATAAATTAATATTAGTTACTATTTTTGTAGTATTATTAATTTTAGCATTAATAATTGGAACAATTATAGGGAGTAACATTAAAAAATCTGTTAAATTAGAGGAAATAGAGCAATCAGATGTAGAATATTATATATTAGAAAAAAATGATAAATATGGCGTAATCAATAAAAATGGAGAAATCATAATTGAACCACAATATGATGAAATAAAAATTCCAAATCCAACTAAAGATACATTTATTTGTTTGGATAATATAAATAGTCAAAACTATAAAGTAGTTGATAGCTCTAATAATCAAAAATGGACAAACTTTAATAATGTTGATGCAATTTCTATAAGAGCAATAACTAGTTTAGTTCCTTATGAAAAAACAGTTCTTAAATATCAAGAAGGAAATATGTATGGAATAATGGATTTTGATGGCAAAAAAATAACAAATGCAATATATGAAGAAATTTCAAGTGTAGATTATAAAGAAGGATATTTAAAAATTAAAGATAAAGGACTTTATGGGGTTATAAATATAAAAGGAAATAAAATTTTAGATGCAGAATATGACGAAATAACTTCTGACGGATATTATAATGACGAAACAAAATACCAAGATGCAGGATTTATATTAAGAGTAAAAACAGATGATGGATATAGATATGGCTATGCAAAAACAAATGGTAGTATAGTATTAGATACAATTTATAATGAAATAAATAGGATAACAGAAATAGAAGATAAGAATAATTTATATTTTATAACTTCAATAAATGGAAAATATGGTTTAATGAAAAACTCTAAAACAATAATAGATAATGATTATAGAAGTATTGATTATGACAGAACAAATAATTTCTTAATAATTCAGAAAGATTCAGCATATGGAGTGTTTGATTTAAATGGGAAAACAATAGTTCCTTTAGATTATGACCTAATTATAATTGGTGGTGAATATATAAATGCATATAAAGGAGATGCAACATTAATATTTGATAAAAACGGTAATAATGTACAAACCGAAAATTCAAGTAAAGAAAATGTATCTGATAAATATAGTATTATTATTGATAAAGATGGTTTTTATAATATTGTAGATAAACAAGAAAAAGTATTATTAAAAGATAAATATTCTTATTTAGAGTTTTTTAGAGAAGATTTATTTATTGCAACTAATGAATCTAAAACCGGACTAATTAGAGCAAATGGTGAAATAGTAGTGCCATTACAGTATAGTACAATTCAAAATATTGATGGAGTAAATTGTTTACAAGCAACAGAAATAGATAGTAATAAAACTCTAGTAATAAATAGTGAAGGAAAAGTTAAAGAAGGTTTAGAAAATGCCTCATTTATTAAAGAAGATAATTATGTAAAAATTTTATCTGGATCAGATGTAAAATACTATACACAAGATGGAAATGAAATAACTTATCAAGAATTACATCCAGAAAATAATATATATGCAGTAAAACAAAATGGAAAATGGGGATTTAAAAATAAAGAAGGAAAAATTGTAATAAATTGTGAATATGATTTTGTTTCAGAACAAAATGGAAATTATGTTGGAGTAAAAAAGGATGGTAAATGGGGAATATTAGACATTAATGGTAATAAAATAAAAGATCCAACATATGAAATATCTTTTAATAATGTTAAATTTTTAGGAGAATTTTATCAAATAGGAACTAATGTTGGTTTACCAATATATTGTGGAGATGAAGGTAATTAAAAATGTATGTAAAAAACGAAGTAATAGAATTAATAAATAAGGCAGAAAATGAAATAAAGCAAGAAATTGAAAAAGTAGATAAAATATGTGAACAAAATACATTAAAAGTTTTGCAAGCATTTCAAGAAAATAATTTATCAGAAGTTCATTTTAACCAAACAACAGGGTATGGTTATGATGATATAGGTAGAGAAACTATTGAAAAAATATATAGCCAGATTTTTGGAGTAGAAGATAGCTTAGTAAGAGGTCAATTTGTATCTGGATCACATGCTTTAAATGTTACTCTTTTTGGACTTCTAAGACCTGGAGATACACTTTTATCAATTAGTGGATTGCCTTATGATACACTACATGAAATTATAGGAATAAAAGAAAATCCAAGTTCTTTAAAATCATTTGGCATAAAATATGAACAGATTGATTTAATAGGTGATAGTGACTTTAATTATGAAAAAATAGCTGAAAGATTATCAAAAAATAATGTAAAAGTTGTAGAAATACAGCGTTCAAGAGGATATTCATTAAGAAAAAGTATAACTCTTGATAAAATAGAAAAAGTAATTAAAAAAATTAGAAGCGTTAATAATGATGTTATTATAATGGTAGACAATTGTTATGGAGAATTTACAAATGTTGTTGAACCAACTAATTTAGGTGCAGACATTTTAGTAGGGTCACTTATAAAAAATTTAGGTGGAGGAATTTCACCTAATGGAGCTTATGTTGTTGGAAAGAAAAATTTAATTGAATTAGTAGGAGAAAGACTTACACTTCCAGGTGAAGGTAAAGAAGTAGGACCTACACTAGGAATGAATAAGTTGATTTTACAAGGATTATTTTTTGCACCAAGTGTAGTTGCAAGTAGTTTAAAAACAGCTATACTTACAAGTAAAGTAATGGAAAATTTAGGATATAAAACAGCTCCAAAATGGAATGAAAATAGAGCAGATATTGTTCAAACAATAGAATTTAATGATAAAGAAAAAATGATAAAATATTGTCAAGGAATACAAGCTGGTTCTCCAATTGATTCTTCAACAACACCAATACCATGGGATATGCCCGGGTATGATGATCAAGTAATAATGGCAGCAGGAGCATTTACACAAGGATCATCAATAGAACTAAGTTGTGATGCACCATTAAGAAAACCATATATAGCATTTCAACAAGGTGGATTAACCTATGAATATGGAAAACTAGGATTAATGAAAGCGGTAGAAAAAATATTATGAATGTAATAGTAGTTGGTGGCGGCCCAGCAGGAATGTTGGCCGCCATAAGTAGTAAAAATCAAAACAATAATGTGACTTTAATTGAAAAAATGAATACATTAGGAAAAAAACTTTTAATAACAGGGAAGGGAAGATGCAATATAACAAATGCAATTAATATTTCTGAATTTATAAAAAACATTCCTTGTAATGGAAAGTTTTTATATAGTGCGTTTCAAAATTTTGATAACGAAGACATTATAAAATTATTAAATATACCTACAAAAATAGAGAGAGGAAATAGAGTTTTTCCTGTAAGTGATAATTCGAGAGATGTTCTAAATGCATTAATAAAAAAATTAGATGGAGTAAAAATAATTACAAATTGTGAAGCAAAAGAAATTATTGTTAAAAATAAAAATGTTGTTGGTTTAAAAACTAATACTAAATATTATGAAGCGGATAAGATAATATTATCAACAGGAGGATTAAGTTATCCTACAACTGGATCAACTCGGAGATGGATATAAAATAGCCAAAAGCTTAGGTCACACTATTGTAGATACAAAACCATCTTTAGTTTCTTTAAAGGCAAAGAAAGAGTCATTAAATATTTGTAATAAATTACAGGGATTAAGTTTAAAAAATGTATCAATTAAATTGCTAGAAGATCAAAAAATAATTTATGAAGATTTTGGAGAAATGATTTTTACTCATTTTGGTGTTTCTGGACCAATCATTTTAAGCAGTTCAGCTCATTTGAGAAACAAGAATTTTAAAAATGTAAAAGTTATAATAGACTTTAAACCAGCATTATCAGAAGAAAAGTTAGATTTAAGAATTTTAAGAGATTTTGAAAAACAAAAAAATAAACTGTTAAAAAATAGTTTAAATGAACTTTTACCACAAAAACTAATACCTGTAATAATAAATCTTAGTGGAATTAATGAAAATAAAAAGATAAATGAAATAACAAAAGAGGAAAGAAAAAAATTAGAAAAATTACTTAAAAGCTTTGAAATATCTATAGAGAATTTTGGAGATATAGAAGAAGCAATAATAACATCAGGAGGTATAAATACAAAGGAAATAAATCCAAAAACAATGGAATCTAAATTGATTCATGGATTGTTTTTTGCAGGAGAAATAATAGATGTAGATGCATATACAGGTCGGATTTAATTTACAAATAGCTTATTCTACAGGATATACTGCAGGATTAAATTAGAAAGGAATATGAATTGAAAACAATTAAAAAGGAAGTTTCCTTTGAAATAATAGTAAAAAAATCTAAATTTATAGCAAATGTATTTCCAGTACAAAGTAAAGAAGAAGCAGAACAAAAAATAAATGAGATAAGCAAAAGGTACTTTGATGCTAGACATAATTGTTATGGATATATATTAGAAGATTTTGAAAAATGTAGTGATGACGGTGAACCAAGTAAAACTGCAGGTGCTCCAATATTAGACATTATTAAGAAAAAAGAATTGAAAAATGTACTAATAATTGTTACTAGATATTTTGGTGGAATTTTATTAGGAACTGGAGGTTTAGTTAGAGCATATTCAGAAACTGCTAAAAAAGCTATAGATAGAGCAGAAATAGTAAATCAAATAAAAGGTATTGAATATGAAATAAGAATAAAATATGATGATCAAAAAAATGTATTATACTGGTGTAAATTATTAAATATTAAAGTAATAAATGTTAAATACATGAATTATGTAGAATTAAAATTACAATCTTCAAAAGAAGATATGGAAAAATTATTAAATAACACAAAAATAGCAGAAAACTTTAAAATTTTAAATGAGAATATATACATAGTAGAAGAAAATTTATAGAAAAATAAAAAAAATGTCGAAAATTTTTATACGATAATTTGCAGTAAAATCAAGCTTTAAAAAGAAAGTTGGAAAAAAATAGAAAATTTACTTGCTTTCCATAAAAATAATATATATAATCAAATGGTAAAATCTTACAAAGATAAAAATATTATTTAGGGGGAAAACGAAAGTGAATGTAAATGAAAAAATTAAAATTTTAATTGCAGATGACAATTATGAGTTTGGAAATACATTGAAAAATTTTCTAAACAGTGATTCAGAATTAGAAGTTATAGGAATGGTAGGAGATGGTGAAGAAGCTTATGACCAAATAATAGCTACCAAACCAGATGTAGTATTATTGGATGTAATAATGCCACATTTAGACGGTTTAGGAGTACTTGAAAAACTTAGCAAAATATCTTTGGGAAAAAATCCAATATATATAATGGTATCAGCAGTAGGTCAAGATAAAATTACTCAAAAAGCCATTGCATTAGGTGCAGATTATTATGTGGTAAAGCCATTTGATATATCTGTATTAATAGATAGAATAAAAGAAATAAAAAATTATAACCCAGAAGAATTAAAAAGAGAAATGGCAGGATCTAGAGAATTAAAATCACAATATATACAAGTTTCTAAAAAAGATGAGAGAGAAAATTTAGAAGCACTTGTTACAAATATGATTCATGAGGTAGGAGTACCAGCACACATAAAAGGATATCAATTTTTAAGAGAAGCTATTATTATGGTAGTAAATAATATAAATGTAATTAATCAAATTACAAAAGAATTATATCCAGAAATAGCACAAAAGTATAGCACTACTCCATCAAGAGTAGAAAGAGCTATACGTCATGCAATAGAAGTGGCATGGCGGAAGAGGAGATGCAAAAACAGTAGAAAGTATATTTGGATATACTATTTCAGCAGATAAAGGAAAGCCAACAAATAGTGAATTTATAGCAATGATTGGTGATAAAATTAGATTAGAACTTAAGAGTGCATAGAAATTAATAAAAAAGCTTAATATATTTATTAAAGGTGAACCCAATTTGTTAGACAAAATGTTTAACAAGGAGGGTTTATTTTATTGTGAAAAATTGATATTAAATTTCATAAAAAATTCTTGCTAAATTAAAATTTTTCTGTTAATATTATAAAAATCATATTAAGGGAGAAGCATGATGCAAATTGAAAGTAAAAATAATTATAAAATTCCTATAAAAGAATTTATACCAAATAAAATTGAAAAAATTATAATTGCATGTCATGGATTTGGAGGAGACAAAGAAAGCTCTGCAATTGAATTATTAGCACAAAAACTTATTAAAGAAAATATTATGGTAATTGCTTTTGACTTTCCATCACATGGAGAAAGCAAAGCGAAAGGTGAAGAATATTTAGTAAAAAATTGTATAAGTGATTTAATAAGTGTAGAAGAATATATAAAAAAGAAATATCCTCAAAAACCAATAGGAATTTTTGCAACAAGTTTTGGTGCATATATTGCTTTATTAAAAATAAATCAATATTCAAATAATTATTTTTCTATTGTTTTAAGAGCACCGGCAATATGTATGGATGAAATATTTGAAAATTCTATAATTAGAGAAAATATAAGTGATTTCAAAAATAAAGGATATACAATTCTAGGATATGAAAAAGAGATAAAAGTCTCTTATAAATACTATGAAGAATTAAAGAATAATAAACTTTTTGAAATATATAATAAAAATGAAGAATTGTTAATTATACAAGGAACAGAAGATAATATGGCTCCAATAGAAGACTCAATTAGATTCATAAATGAAAAAAATCCAAAAGGAAAAATAGAAAAAATTATTGGTGCAGATCACAGAATGAAAAAAGACGGAGAATTAGAAAAAGCAATTAATATAGCAGTAAAATATATAAAAGAAATGTAGGATTATTATGGGAAAGACTAAAAGCAAAGAACAGATTTATAATGAAATTATTGAGGAAATGCCAGATAATTTAAATGAAATAGAATTATCTGCATTTATAATGTACAAGATAGCTAAAGAAAGAAGTTTTAGCTCAAGATATTATTGGTCAGATGACACAACAAGAAAAAAGATATATGAATCATGTGTATATAAGCATACTAGGAAAAAAGAAAATAAAAGACAACTAATTTGCGTTACAGCTACTAAGATGTATAAGGAATTAGCAAAGAGGTTAGGATTAGATGTATATATTATAGGTGACACTAAATTAACAAAAAATGATTATACAATTTTTGAACCAGGAGAGCACATATCACCGGTTATAAAAACTAAAAATGGGCAATATATTAAAACTGATATAGAATGGGACCTAGAAAATATACAAACAGGAAGAAGATGGATTAAATTTCGGAACAATAGATGAAAATCAAAATGTTCTTGATGAGTTGCCAAATGAAGAAATTGATAAAATAATGAAAAAAATAGGATATATAAATAGCAAAGAAGATTATTTGGAAAGTGCTTTTGAAAGATTAAATTTAAGTTCAGAAGATTTATCATTAGAAGAAAAGTTAAATAAATTATTTTCGGATAAAGAAATAACAGAACACGTTTCAAAATTAAAAAGTGGTATAGATATTTTTAGATTTTATAGAAGAGCAATAAAAGAGTATATTCCAGAAAGTGATAAGATTGCTATGTATGGTGGATATTCAAAAGATAAAATAAGAAATGGTAAAAAATATACCATATTAGTTGATTTAGAAGATAATAATAATGATAAATTTTGGGTATGGTCAAATAGACAGCATCAAATGAAAAGTCTTTCTAATGAATTTATAGCTAAATTTATTGTTAATAATTCAATAGTTGTTGTACCAGGTAAAAAATATGTAGAAAGATGTCAAAATATGTTAAGTAAGATATATAGTATGGGAATAATAAAATCTTGTAATGAACATTCAGCGGAAGAATTTTTTTGTAGATGAGATAATCTATAAACGAAAATAAAGAAACTAATTTAAATTAGTTTCTTTATTTTTTTATAATAAAAAGGATATGCAAGGAATGATTATTAAGTTTTTAGAAACTATATTTTTATGTAAAAAATGAATCTGACTATAACATAAAAAGTATACATTTTACATTGACATAATTAATACTTTTTGATATAATTTTTACGAATTATGTAAAGAAAATATGAGGGTATATATGTTTAAAAGATTTTTAAAAATAGAGGAAATCGTAAAGAATAATGCGCAAAAACCTTTTCAATATACAGATAAAGAAACAC
>CANQMY010000038.1 GCA_947625075.1 uncultured Clostridia bacterium | reverse complement strand
GTTCTAGTATAGATTACAATAATATAAATACTGACTTAGTTTCATTATCAAACTTTTCTGATACAGGTGTATATGTTGCTCAAACTGTTAGACCTTCAATTGTAGGAATTAGTGTTGAATATTCCGTTAGTACAATATTTTCAAGAGTTACTTCAACTGCAAATGCTGAAGGTTCTGGAGTTATAATAAGTAAAGATGGATATATTTTAACTAATAATCATGTTATTAACAGTTCTTCTAGTTCTTCTAATTCATATTATACAGTTGGAGAAGCTACAAAAATTACAGTTACATTATATAATGATGAAACTAAATACGATGCAAAAGTTATAGGAACAGATGAACAAACTGATTTAGCTGTAATAAAGATAGATAAAGATGATTTAACTGCTGCTGTTCTTGGCGATTCTGATAGCGTTCAAGTTGGTGAATGGTGTATGGCAGTTGGTAATCCTTTAGGAATGCAAAGTAGTGTAACTACAGGTTCTATAAGTGCATTAAATAGAAATATTACTGATTCAGATGGAAAAAGCTTTACTTTAATTCAAACTGATGCTGCTATTAATGAAGGAAATAGTGGAGGTGCATTAGTAAATAGCAAAGGTGAAGTTATCGGAATAAATACTCTTAAAGCTTCTGGAACTGGTGTTGAAGGATTAGGATTTGCAATACCTATTAATTCAACAAAATCAATTTATTCTGATTTAATTCAGTATAATAAAGTTAAGAGACCTTATATCGGAATCACTGGAAGCGATGTTACAGAAACAATTATAGATAAAAATCCTACTGCTAATTTAGTTGTTGGTGCTTATATAAGAAGTGTAGAAGAATATTCCCCTGCTGAAAGAGCTGGTTTAAGAATTGGTGATATTATAATAAAAGCAGATGGAAAAGAAGTTAAAACAATGGATGATTTAAATAATATTAAAAATAGCCATGCTATAGGAGATACAATAAATCTTACTATTAACAGAAATGGTGAGCAAAAAGAAGTAACATTAACTCTTGCAGAACAACCCTAGTTTATATATAAAAAATTTATAAAATATCACATTGAGTTCACACAATGGACAAAATTTAAAACTATAATATAAATATAATCAGTAATAAATTACTCCAATTACTGATTAGAAATAAAAAATACATCCCCTTTTATTTTCAAAAAAGCGACTAATTATAAATTAGTCGCTTTTTCTTAATAAATATATTTTTGTGGGTTTACTGCTGATCCATTTATCCTTATTTCAAAATGTAAGTGGTTACCTGTTGAATTACCCGTTGAACCAACTTTTGCTATTATATCTCCTGCTTTTACTTCTGTTCCTGGAGTAACAAGTAATTTACTACAATGTCCATAGTATGTTTGAACACCATTTCCATGATCTATTACTACTAGGTTTCCGTATCCTCCACTCCATCCTGCTGATTTAACTATACCATCTGCTGTTGCTTTTATAGGAGTACCATAACCAACCGCAATATCTAGTCCACCATGTGCATGATCTCTTATACTTTCTCTACTACCATATCTTGATGAAATTGTCCCTCCCGTAAGAGGTAATGAAGCTAAGTATATTCCATTAACTGTTCTTTTATCTCTTTGTTTCTTTTCTTCTAATTTTGCGTCTAAATCTTCTGCAATTTTTATTTTTGCTTCATTTATTGTTTCTTCATTAACTTCATTTTCAAGATATAACGTAGTTATTTTTAAATCTGGAGCTATTTCACTATAACTTTCTTTTAAGCTATCAACTAGTTGTTGTGCTTCCTCAAGAGTATTAACATATACAGTGTCTTCATTGTCACTACTTGATATTTCATAAACTGAGTAAATGTTTTTTGAACTTTCTTTTACTTTATTTAGTACTGTGTCTTCATTGATAAGATTTCTATCAACAAATTCAAAACTATAACTTACATTATCAATTGTAACAAATGCAACATTTTCTTCTTTTAAATTAATTATTTTGCTTTCTACTTCTTTTTGAAATTCTACTCTATTTTCAACATATCCAATTTCTTCATCACCTAATTTTACAGCGAAAGCAGGTTTAAATTTAATTAAAATTATACTTACAATTAAAATAATTGCTATTGTTATTACTTTAAAAATATTAACCTTCTTTTTCAGGTTATAATCTATTGAATCTTCGTTTAAAATAAATGTCACTCTCCTTTTTTATATAGACGCACTATTAATTATAACACATATTATTTACAAAATCAAGTAAAATATACATTTTTTCCTATTTTTATTTCCAAATTTAACTAAATTTCATAAATTATTATAAAAAAATGCATTATTATAAGATTTTATTATTTAAAAAGTAATATATATAATATTTATTATATATACTTTATAATATTCATTTATTTTTTTTATGCTATTTAAAAATTAAATAAAAAAAACGGAACTAAATTACTTTAAGTTCCGCTAATATTTTTATTTTTTTCTTTTATATTTCAATAATATCCATTTCTGATGTAAATGCTTCATTTCCATAAGCATATATTATATATAGTTCTCCATTTGGACCTTGTATAAAATTATTTACTGCTGTAACATCATACATATCGCTATTTAAATTTCTTTCATATACATTATAACCAGTACTTTGCATTTCTTTTGCATCATCAGCAGCTTTTTTTATAATTGATTTAATCTTATTAGTTATAATTTTATCATCTAATCCTCTTTCTTCTAATATTTCACTAATTGTTACATCTTTATCTGTTAATAAATTATAATTGTAAGTTTGAACAATTAATCTTTGTGCACTATCCCCTTCTTTTATAGATGCCATAATAGCTAAAGATAAAATATCATTATTTACATATGCTGTATAACTAACATCACATATTGTATAAACAGTTGCATTTGACATTACATCATTTAATTTTTTTACAAATACATTTTTGGTCGTTTTATTATATTTGTCAACAGTTTCTCCCTCTATATTAATTATTGGTATAGTTGCTTTTATATCATATTTTCCATCTTCTTTTCTTTCAAACCCATCTATTTCACTATATACTATAGGTTTGTCTTTATTAATTTTATTTATATTTGATTCATCATAACCACTTTCTAGATATTGGTTTTCAAATAAATTTCTAAATGTATCTTTTATTTCTGCTTGTGTTATAATATTTTCCTCTTCATTTTCAACTGGAATTTTATAACTTACATTATTGCCTGATTCCTTCTTAAAAAATTGTGTATATACGCCTACAAATATTGCTACAATACATATTATAATAATTATTACATATAATACATTTCTTATATTTTTGTTCATTCTATTCTCCCTATTAATTTTTATTTAAAACTAATTTTATTATAGCATTAAAAGCTTAATATGACAAGTATTGTTAATAATAAATATGTTAATTTTATTGACTAAATCGTATTTTTAGAGTACAATATAAATTAGATTGGAGACTAAAATATGTTATGTTCAGATTGTAAAAAAAATACTGCAGTCATATTTGTAAATCAGCCAAATAAAGATGGTAAAATAGAGAAGATAGGTTATTGCTATGACTGTGCCAAAAAAAGAGGATTAAACCCTCTTAATAATATATCAAATAATGCAACAAATCTTTCTAGTGAAGATATAAATAATATGACTAATCAATTAAATGAAATGTTTAAAGATTTGTCAGAAAATTTAAATTCCGATGATTTTGATAATTATAGTGATGAAGAAAATCAAGGTCCTATGGGATTTGCTATTCCACTAGGTTCAATTTTTTCTGGAATGTTTGGTCAGAAAAAAGAGGAGGAAAATTCTAATACTTCTTCACATAATGATAGAAAAAGTGTAAAAACTGAAACTAAACAAACTGTTAAAAAAAGAAAAGCTTTAGATACCTTTGGTACTAATTTAACTAATAAAGCTAGAAATTCTCAAATTGATTCTGTTATCGGTAGAAACAAAGAAATAGAAAGAATTATTCAAATATTAAATAGACGTACTAAAAATAATCCTTGTTTAATTGGAGAACCTGGTGTTGGTAAAACTGCTATTGCTCAAGGTTTAGCTTTAAGAATAGCAGGTGGTAATGTTCCTGCTAAATTATTAAATAAAGAGGTTTATCTTTTAGATATGACCGCTGTAGTTGCTGGAACTCAATTTAGAGGTCAATTTGAATCTAGAATGAAAGCAATTATTGAAGAATGTAAAGCAAGTGGAAATATTATTTTAGTAATTGATGAAATTCATAATATTATTGGAGCAGGCGACGCTGATCATTCTATGAATGCAGCAAATATTTTAAAACCTTCATTAGCAGATGGTACAATACAACTTATTGGAACTACAACTTTAACTGAATATAGAAAATATATTGAAAAAGATACTGCTTTAGAAAGAAGATTTCAACAAGTTTTAGTTGAAGAACCTTCTGTTAGTGACAGTATAGAAATTCTTAAAGGTATTAAACCTTATTATGAAAATTATCATAAAGTTAAAATCTCAAATGATATTATTGACAAGCTTGTAGTTTTAGCTGAAAAGTATATTCATGATAGATTTTTACCTGACAAAGCTATTGATGTATTAGATGAAGCATGTTCAAGAATTAATTTAGAAAATAAAGATTTATATAACTTGGAAGTATTAAAAAATAAATTATCAAATGTTCAAGCTCAAAAAGAAGAAGCTGCACAAGCTGATTCTACAGATGACTATAAAAAAGCAGCCGAGCTAAAAACTGAAGAATGTAATTTAATACAACAAATAAATAGTATTGAATCTAAAATGGTTCCAAAAGAACTTACTCTTGAAGATGTAGCTAAAGTAATAGAAAATTGGACAAAAATTCCTGTTCAAAAAATAACTGAGGAAGAAACTAAAAAATTACTTTCTTTAGAAACAAATCTTCATAAAAGAATAATAGGACAGAATGAAGCTGTTACTGCTGTAAGTAAAGCAATTAGAAGAAATCGTGCTGGTCTTAAAAGTACAAAAAGACCTCCTTCATTTATATTTGTAGGTCCAACTGGTGTTGGAAAAACAGAACTTGCCAAAGCTTTATGCTATGAAATTTTTGGGAATGAAGATTCTATAATAAGAATTGATATGTCAGAATATATGGAAAGTAACTCAACTGCTAAACTTATTGGTGCTCCTCCAGGTTATATTGGTTATGACGATAGTGGTCAACTTACAGAAAAAGTAAAAAGACATCCTTATTCAATTATTCTATTAGATGAAATTGAAAAAGCTCATAGTGATGTTTTTAACATTCTTTTACAAGTATTAGATGATGGAAGACTTACAGATTCTCGGTGGAAATACAGTAAGCTTTGAAAATACAATAATCATCATGACTTCTAATGCTGGATCTAATCAAAACTTAAATTCTATTGGTTTTGGAAGTACATCTGAATTTAGAAAAAATAAAATTCAAGAAACATTAAAAGAAACATTTAGACCAGAATTTTTAAATAGAGTTGATGAAATTGTAATTTTTGATCCACTAAGTAATGAAGAACTTACTAAAATTGTTGATTTAATGCTTAAAGATACTCAAAATGTTTTAAATGATAAAGATATTAAAATGTATGTATCTGATGAAGCAAAATCATATCTATTAAATAAAGGAACAGATATTAAATATGGTGCAAGGCCTTTAAGAAGAGCTGTTCAAAGATATATTGAAGATGAGCTTTCTGATATGATATTAAAATCAGAACTAAAAAATGGGCAAAAAATATTTATTGATGTAAAAAATAATGAACTCACATTTCAAGCAAAATAAAAGGAGAATAATTATATGATAAAATATATTAAACTTATTCCTAATATATTAACCATTATTAGATTTATTTTTATACCATTTATTGTTATATCACTTTGCTTAAATAATTATATTCTAGCTTTAGTACTATTTACTATATCATCTTTTTCTGATATTTTAGATGGTTATATTGCTAGAAAGTATGATGCAATAACTGATTTTGGAAAATTAATGGATCCTTTAGCAGATAAACTTACTCAAATATCTACGTTATTTACATTGTATATAAAAAGAATGATTCCAATATGGATTGTTTTAATAGTTATCTCTAAAGAAATAATTTTAATTTCAGGTGCTTCTTTTCTATATGGTAAACAATTAGTAGTATCTAGTAAATGGTATGGAAAATTGTCTACAGTTATTTTATATTTAGCTGTAGTTAGCTCCCTTTTAATTAATTTATTTAACTTGCCAAAATTTGATATATATTTATACGGATTAGCTATTTGTTTAACAATTTGTTCTTTATTTGGATATATAGAGCACTTTTACCAAAAAGGTTATCTTCCAAAAAAGGAAGATTTGAAAAAAAATTATAATCAGGAAAATAAAAAATAAAAATTTAATCTCCCCTAAAGATAATTTAGAGGAGATTAATTATTTTATTTTAACAAGTAATATGACCCATTTTCTTCTTTTTTTATTCATAATCACTTATAATTTTCATTAATTCATTATCACCATTAGCTATTATTCCTTTTTTTAAAAGTTCTATATCTTCGTTAGGTAAATATACTGTCAATATTTCTGTTACTTCTTTTAAATTTTCATTTCCATATTCATCTAAATTGTATATGGCAATGTATCCATCTTTTTCTTTTACAACATAATGTTTATCACATATTCTATCTTTTTCTGTGTACAATTCTATTTTATTACTTGTAAAACTTTTTACTTCCCATTCATCATAATTATCTATAAAATAACTTTTATCTTGATTTACATCTTTTGCAGTTATATTTTCTTCTTTAATTTCTATATGATTGCATTTCAAATATAAGGTTTCATATACTATTTTAGTATTTGGCGTTGTCTTTTCATTTACCATTCCTGTTTCAACAATATTTGTTTTTTTCTCTAAAAAATCATTTATATTTTTCACCTCTTGAAGTGTCGCTTCTTCTAAAATTCTATCATTATAAAAATGAAAAATTATTCCCATTGCTATTCCTATAGCTATTGTTAATAGAATAAATCCTACCAAGATTCCTTTTTTCATGTTTTCACCTCTTGGTAAAATTATTTCCCAAAATATTCTATTTATACTAATTTTTGTTTATTTTATTCGTATGTATACCACAACCCTTTATTTTGAAGCATTTGTATATTTTTATTATGTTCTTCATTATTTTTTCCAAAATATACTTTTCCGTTTTTATCTGCTACAAAATATAAATATTCTGTTTCATTTGGATAAAGAGCAGCCTTTATAGACTCTATTCCTACACTTCCTATTGGTCCTATTGGAAGTTTTCCTTCCATTCTTGGTCCTCTAGTATTATAAGGATTATAGGTATTAAGTTCACTTTGATATAAATCTCTTTCTGACATATCTACTTTTATTGCATAATAAGTTGTAACATCACTTCCTAAGGCCATATTTTTTCTTAATCTATTATATATTACACTTGCTACACCACTTCTATCTTCTACATTAGCTGCTTCTAATTCTACTATTGATGCAACTGTTAATAATTTGTGGACATTATATCCATTTCTATTAATTTCTTCTTTATAATCTTCTAATTTTTCTTCCATTTGATCTAACATAGCAGAAAATATATCTTCTACAGTTACATTTTTACTTGAAAAATTGTACGTGTCTGGAAATAAATAACCTTCTAACGGATAGTATATATCTTTATTTAGTATTTCATCAGTTAAAAACCAATACTTATCAATTAAACTTTTTATATATTCCTCATCTTCTAATTTTTCAAACACATCGTTTTCTGTATTATTTGTATTTTCTTCAATGTTTTTTGCTATCCATCTCATATTTTTACCTTCTAAAAAGGTTATATTTATCTCATCAGGAAAATAATCTGTTCCTTTTTTTAAACTTTCTACTATTTGCTTAACATCCATATTTTGATTAAGTTTATAAGTTCCAGCTTGCATTCCTGAAATTTTATTTAATTTTGTATAAATTTTAAAAGTAAAAGCATTCTTTATAAGATTTTTTTCCTTTAAAACTTCTGCTATATCAGTTGCTGTGGAACCATTTTTTATTTCAACTATAACTTCATTACTCTCATCTTTTCTTACTGCTTTTAAAGATGAATTATAAAAAGTAATAGCTCCAAATACTCCTATTACTATAACTAAAATTATTACAATTATTGCTATTATTAATCCTTTTTTCATACTTTAGTTTATTTCCTTTCATTGTTTTTTTTATTTTAGCATAGACAATTTTAAAATACAAGTTATTAATTTTAAAACATAGTTTTAGTAATTATTTTTCCATCTTTATAAATATTAACATTAATTTCTCCATTTAAGTCACTTCTAAATATTTTTATGCTTTTATCTTGTAGTCTTCCTATTACTTCACTATTTGGATGACCAAATTTATTATCAACTCCTACTCCTATTAGTGCTATTTTTGGATTTACTTTATCTAAAAATTCTTGTATAGTAGATGTTTTTGAACCATGATGTCCTACTTTTAAAAGATCTGCTGACAAATTTTCATCAAGTAATTGTTTTTCTGCAATTTTTTCTATATCTCCTGTAAATAACATTTTAAAATTATAATATTTAATTTTACAAACTAAAGCATTGTTATTCAATTTATTTTCTGTAATAAAGTTATTATTCGGATGCAAGACTTCAATATTTAGATTTGCTATTTTCATTTTGTCGCCTTTTTTTACATACATTATATTAATATTTTTTTGCTTACATAAACTTACTATTTCTTCATAAAATTCACTATTTTCAGGTTGGATAGAAATTATTAAATTATTTACTTTCATATTTTTTAATAAGAAAATTGCCCCTTGGCAATGGTCTGCATCAAAGTGAGAAATCATTAAATAGTCTATCTTATTTATTCCTTTATATAGTAGATATTTA
>CANQMY010000037.1 GCA_947625075.1 uncultured Clostridia bacterium | reverse complement strand
ATGATGGAATAAATATTAATAAAATCAAAAAGGATGATTTAAGACGTTCTTTAGGAATGGTACTTCAAGATACAAATTTATTTACAGGTACAATAAAAGATAATATAAAATATGGAGCAAAAAATGCAACAGATGAAGAGGTGATTGAAGCTGCAAAATTAGCCAATGCACATGATTTTATAACAAGACTTCCAAATGGATATGATACAATAATATCAGGAGATGGCAGTACTTTATCACAAGGACAAAGGCAACTTTTATCAATAGCAAGAGCAGCAATAAATGACCCACCAGTTATGATATTAGATGAGGCAACATCAAGCATAGATACAAGAACAGAGAAAATAGTTCAGGATGGTATGGATAAATTAATGGAAGGAAGAACTGTATTTGTAATAGCACATAGACTATCTACTGTAAGAAATTCAAAAGCAATTATAGTGTTAGACCACGGAAGAATAATAGAAAGAGGAGACCATGATGAATTAATATCACAAAAAGGAACATATTATAGACTATATACAGGAGCATTTGAACTAGAATAATTTGATTTTAAAATTAAAAAGGTAAAAGTTAAATAACTAAAAAGAAAGTGGTTGATAATCACTTTCTTTTATGATATTATAAGGTTATCATATTGTAAAATAAATGGAGGATTTTAATGGAGTTTAAATCGGAGCTTAAAAATTATCAAGAAATAGTAGAAAATGAATTAAAAAAATATTTAAGAAAAGATAAATGTATAGAAGAAGTATTAAATAATTCTATGGAATATAGTTTAATGGCAGGGGGAAAAAGATTAAGACCAATTTTAGTTATTGCAACGTATAAATTGTTTAAAAATGATATAGAAAAATGTATGCCTTATGCAGTTGCAATAGAAATGGTACATAATTTTTCTCTTATACATGATGATTTACCAGGTATAGACAATGATGATTTTAGACATGGAAAACAAACTAACCATAAAAAATTTAATGAAGCAACAGCAATCTTAGCAGGAGATGGATTATTAAATAATAGTTATATTGTTATTAGTGAAGATTTGAAAAAAAGTAGTCAGAAAGATTTAATAAATAAACTAAAAATTTTTAATGAGTTTTCTCTTGCTGTTGATAGAATGATAGCAGGAGAGTATATAGATACAGAATTTGAGGGAAAAGAAATATCATCAGAATATTTAGATTATATTCATACGAATAAAACAGGAGCTCTTTTAAAGTTATGTGTTAGAATGGGTGCAATACTTGGAGAGGCAAATATAAATGAATTAGAAGAATTATCTAGTTATGCAGATAAAATTGGATTAGCATTTCAGATAAAAGATGATATTTTATCTGAAGAAGGAGATGAAAGAGTACTAGGAAAACCAGTAGGTAATGATAAAAAACGTAAAAAATGTACTTATGTATCTAAATATGGTTTACAAGAATCAAAAGAAAAGTTGGATAAAATAACTAAAGAGGCAATTAATATTTTAGATAATTATGGAGAAAAAGCTGAGTTTTTAAAAGAATTAGCTTTATATATACAAAATAGAAATAAATAATTTTTATTTAAGGAGATTATTAATTTGGATACAGAAGAGATAGAAAAAATTAGAAAAGATGATATAGACTTTTTTTCTCGTAGATATGCACAGCTTTTTGGAAAACATTTTGGTAAAATTACTCCTGAGCAAATAGAAGAATTTTATAACGAAATAAAAGTTGAACTAGAACAAAAAGCACCTAAGTATGTAATCGTTGATAATGATCCGATGAGAGATAACGGAGGAGAAAGTTATTATGACTATATAAATTTATCTAAGCATAGAATGGGTGATAGAGCTTTACGTATTCATGAGCTTTTTCACTCTTATAATCATATGGGTGATGATAAGAGTGGATTAAAAGATTTTAAAAGCAATATTACATTAAAAAATCTAAATGAAGGTTCTACAGAAATGTTTGCACAAATGATGTGTGGTAATGAAAGCAAAGATGTTCTATATAGTGGGGAAGTTGAATTAACAAGATTTTTAACAAGCATTGTAGGAGAAGGCACAATGATACGTGCAACTAGAGGAAATCCAAAGCTTTTATGTGAAGAAACAGATAGATTAATCGGAATACCAAATTTTTTACAAAGATTAGAGAAAATTCAAAACGAAGAAAATGAGTTAATTGATAATAGTTATGAAGATGGTATCGGAGAAGATGTAAAAATACTTTCTAGTTTGAAATTAGAAACACTTAGAAATAAAGATGCAGTATCTGTATTGTTTGATGCGGTAGAACAATCAACAAATCAAGATTTATATAATAAGCTTATTCAAGCAGATGAAAAATTTGGATATAATGTTGAGTTTGGACGTACTATAAGAGGTGTTGGTAAAACTGATAATCAAAAAGGCGAAACTTTAGCAGATGTTCAACAAAGACTTTTAAAAATAGAACTTGATGAATTAGATAATGTTGAAGACATTAGTTTGCAAACTGTTTTGGAAATGGAAATAAAAAAATATTTATATGATAAAATTAGTTTTCAAAAACATTTTTTAAATCATCAAGATCCAAAATTTAATGTATATGAATTAAATTCAGAAGATAAAGAATATAGTGAAAATTTTAGAAGCGATTTAGATGGAGCAACAGAACGTTTAGGTGGAAGATTAGGTTTAGTTGGACCAGGAAACAAAATATATTCATTAGATAATACACCTTATATGGTAGATGAGAATATTGCTAAAAAAGTTTATATGCCAGAAGTTGGTTTTAATGAATTAGAAAATTCTCGTTTAGAATTATGGGCAGAAAAACTTAATATTGCACAAACAAAAGAACTTCTAAATCAGTGGAATGATTGGATATATAATGCGTGGTATAAGAACTATTTTCAATATGAAGAAGGAGATGAGCTTTTTAAAGAAGCAGTAGATGGAATTAAAAATTCTTTAGAAGAAAAAGAAAATGGTTTAGTAGAAAAATATAAATTATTAGAAGGTAATCAAAAAAATAACAATAATGAGGAAATTACTTCTAATATCGAACCTGAAATCCAACCAACTCAGGACGTAGAAGATACTACTTTAGATGATTCAAAAGAATCAAATAAAAAAGAAAAATCGATAGATTTATGGAAAAAAAGGTTTAGTAGGTGTTATGGAATTGTAGATAGAGTTTCTAGTAATGTAAAAACAAAATATTTAAAGATGAAATTAGACATTATAGAAGCAATTAGTGATAAAACGAATGAAAGAAGCAATAATCAAGAAGTAGATAAGAATGATGAAATAGATATATAATAAATTGAAAGGTAGGTAATTGTTTTGAAACAAGAATATAGACAGGCATTTACAGAAGTGTATGAAATATTTAAGTTAATGCCTCAAGAATTATTAGATATGATACCTAAAAAATTTATTAAAATGATAGAAGAAGAAAGAGATATACAATATATTACAAATATTAAAGAACCATTAGAAGAACAAAAGCTTAAAGATGAAACTATTATTATTTTAGGACTTATATATAGAGACTTTTTATGCTTACCAGAGGAAAGAAAAAAATTACAAGAAAAAGATGCTAAAGAACTTGGTGAAGTGAAAAAAGCGATAGAAGAAGAAATTAAACAAAAATATAATTCTGATAATTTATTTAATAATAAGGAAAAAGTTGAAACGAAGATAATAAATGAGGATAAAGAAAAGAGTTTAGTAGTAGTAAAAGAGGAAAAGTGGTACAAAAAAATATTTAATGTTATAAAAAGTTTATTTAAGAAAAAAGAATAAATTAAAAAATAAAGATTAGTAAAATTGAAATATATTTATTTCAATACAACTAATCTTTTTTTATAAAGATGTGGATAATTTTTTATATTTTGTTATTTTATAAAAATGTAAACTAATGCTTTTGATTTTAAATTAACCATTTTGAAATATTTATGTAAAAATAATATATAAAGATAAATTTAATTTAAAATAAATTAAAAACACGGAAAACACTGAATAAATCTGAAAAAAACATCAATAAAATTAAAAGAAAAATTACAAAAATATTACAAAATAGAATAATAAGTTTACAAAAATATAACAGGACAAAATATTATGTACACCAAATTCGACTGAATATGACAAAAAAATAAAACTGTGGAAACTGTGGATAACTCTGTGAATAACTTTTAATAGTGCATTTGAAAAATAAAAAATTTAAATTAAAAAAAATGAATAGTTATTATGGTAAGTAAATAATTTTATAATAGTATTTATGTTTACAAATTATTTTGATATGTAATATAAAATTCCTTGAAATTGTTGTTTATATAGGCAATTTGTGATATTATATGAATTATTAAAAAATGAAAGGAATAAACAAATGCCAAAGCTTAGTATAATAGTACCTGTTTACAATGCAGAAAAATATATAGGAAAATGTTTAGAATCATTAGTTGAACAAAATTTTAATGATTTAGAGATAATAGTTGTAAATGATGGTTCAACTGATAATTCAAAAGAAGAGATAAAAAAGTTTACCAAAAACAATAAAAATATTTTATATCTTGAAAAAGAAAATGGTGGTTTATCAGATGCGAGAAACTATGGTATTGCAAATGCTACGGGAGAATATATATGTTTTGTAGATGGTGATGATTTTGTGGATAAAAATCTATTTAAAAGTTTAGAAATATACTTAAACCATGAAATAGATATGATAAAATATAAAATGATAAAAGTTGATGAAAATTATAAAGAAATAGAAAGAATAAATGGACCAACTTTTGAAATGGTAAATGGAGAAAAAGCTTTTAATATTTTGTATGGTACTGATATTATGCTACAACCAGCATGCCTTTACTTGTATAAACGAAAATTTATAATTGAAAATAATTTTAAATTTCCAGTAGGAAAGTATCATGAAGATTTTGCAACAACTGTTCTTTGGATGTTAAAAGCAAAAAGTTTTGTTTCAACTAATATATATGGATATTATTATTATCAATCTAGTTTAAGTGTGACAAGAGGCAATGATAAGGAGAAAAAACTAAGAAGAGCATTAGACTTAATAGAACATTATGATTATATGGAAAAAGTTATAGATAGTTATAAAATTTCAGATAAAACTAAGGAGAATGTAAGAATTTATTATACAAATAATATTATTTTAAAATTGGAAGAATTGGAAGATAAAAAAGACAGAGAAATGTATATAAATGAGATAAAAAAAAGAAAAATGATTAAAAATATAAAGGCAAGAAATGTTAAACAATTAGTAAAAAAGATAATATTAAATATTAATGTAGAATGGTACTTGAAATTAAGGTAAAATAAAAAAGAAAGGAATAAGATTTTATGCCAAAAGTAAGTGTTATAGTTCCTGTGTATAATGTTGAAAAATATATACAAAAGTGCTTAAATTCATTAGTTAAACAGACTTTGGAAGATATTGAAATTATAATAATAAATGATGGATCAAAAGATAACTCTTTCTATATAATAAAAGAGTTTGAAAAAAAATATGAGAATAAAATAAAATATTTTGAAAAGGAAAATGGTGGTTCTGCAGATGCTAGAAATCAAGGAATTTTACATGCAACAGGAGATTATATTGCATTTTTAGATCCAGATGATTATGTTGAATTAGATATATATGAAAAAATGTATAATAAAGCAATAGAAGAAAATAGTGATATAGTTGAATGTAATTTTTATTGGGAATATCCAAATAAAAACAAAATTGATAATGGAAAGATTTATAAAAACAAAAAAGAAATGCTAATATATACCAGAGTTGTACCATGGAACAAACTAATTAAAAGAAATATAATAGAAAATAATAAAATTCAATTTCCAAAAGGTCTAAGGTATGAAGATGTGGAATTTACATATAAATTAATTCCATATTGTGAAAATATATCATTTATAAATGAAAATTTAGTACACTATGTGCAAAGAAAATCATCGGTTTCTTATTCTTATAATGAAGAAACCAGAGATATTTTTACTATATTAGATAATGTTATAAAGTATTATAAAGAAAATAATTTATATGATGAGTATAAAGTAGAATTAGAATACATTTATACAAGATATTTATTATGTAGTTCACTTATGAGAATAACAAAAATAAAAAACAAAAAAATAAAACAGCAACTAATATTTGAAACATGGAAAAATTTAAATGAGAAATTTCCGTATTGGAAAAAGAATGAAATTTTAAATAAGACAAAATCATTAAAAAATTTTTATATGAAAACTATAAACAAAAACACATATAGAATTTATTGTAAAATTTTTAGTTTAGTTAAATAGGATTTTTGAAAGGAATTAATTTAATGCCTAAAATTAGTGTTATTGTACCAGTATATAATGTACAAGAATATTTGAGAGAATGTTTAGATTCACTTATAAATCAAACAATAAAAGATGATTTAGAAGTAATAGTTGTAAATGATGGTTCAACAGATAATAGTCAAAAAGTTATAGATGAATATGTAAAAAAATATCCAAAAACATTTAAAAGTTATATAAAAGAAAATAATGGACAAGGATCTGCTAGAAATCTCGGAATTAAAAATGCCACAGGAGATTATATTGGATTTGTAGATTCAGACGACTTTATAAAAAGTAATATGTATGAACTATTATATAATGAAGCACTTAAAAATAATTTAGATATTGTTGTATGCGATATAGTGTGGATGTATGAAGATGGAAGATTTGAATCTAGAGAAACTTTACCAAGGTTTTTAGATAGTTTTAATTATTATACTTATATTTTATCAAATCCGGGTCCAGTTAATAAAATTTATAAAAGAGACTTATGGGTTGAAAATAAAATTAAATTTCCTGAAGATATTTTTTATGAGGACTTTGCAATAATTCCATCAATGCCTAAGTATACAAAAAAAATAGGTTATATAAATAAAGAATTATATATATATAGACAAAGAGAAAACTCAACAATGCAAAAAACAAGCTATAATAAAAAATTATTAGATATTATCAAAGCTTGTGATTATTTATATGATGATTTGAAAAATACAGAATTTTTAAATGAATTAGAATATTTATATATATTTCAACTTTTGTATTTCTTTAGTTTTAAATTTTTAAAATTTAATAAATACAAAGATATAGAAAAATGTGTAAAAGAGTTAAATTTAAAATTTCCAGAGTGGAAAAAAAATATGTATTATAAAAGAAAACCATTTTTATTTAAAGTATTTTGCAACCTTATTTGCAAAAAACAATATTGGGCTATTAAATTATTAATAAAAATTAGAAATATAAAGTAAAAAATTGTTTTAAAATGTTGTTTAAAATGCTCATTTATGATATTATATGAATGCATTTATATAGGCAAAAGAAAGGAAAAGCTTTTAATGAAAATTTCGATTTTAACTGCTACATATAACAGGGCTCAAGATTTAGAAAAATTGTACACTAGTTTAGTCATAAATAAAAGTTCAGAAGTAGATTACGAGTGGCTTGTTATGGATGATGGATCAACTGATAAAACTAAGCTTGTAATAGATAATTTTATAAAACAAAATATAGTAAAAATAGAATATCATTATCAAAATAACCAAGGAAAGATGATAGCTATAAATAATTTAATGCAATATGTAACAGGAGACATAGTTATGGAGTGCGATTCAGACGACTATTTTGTTACAGGAGCATTTGACATTATAAAAAAATATTCAGATAAATTGTTAAACGATGAAACTGTATATGCATTAGCATTTTTAAAGAAAGAC
Source organism: uncultured Clostridia bacterium (assembly GCA_947625075.1). Lineage (GTDB taxonomy): Bacteria > Bacillota > Clostridia > TANB77 > CAG-508 > CAG-793. The sequence goes on along the minus strand of CANQMY010000037.1, from coordinate 1,325 downwards.
AAAGATGGAAAAATAAGTGGAACAAATTTTATGGAAAATAACCACAGAAGTGATATGTTTAGCTTGTATTTCAGAGAAAAAATAACAGGAGAAAAAATATTAGTTTTTAAAACAGAAATAAGAAAAAAATATAAACATATTTTAGAAGCTGATGAAAAGTTTATTACAGAAGCTAGAATGTATCATAAAATCGATGAAAATTATGATATAATATGTATAAATGAGGCAATAATAATAGGGGAATATAAAAGTGATGGATATGCTAAAAATATGAAAAGAATATTTGAAATAGCACCATTAGGTTATTATGAATTTTTTAAAGAGATTTTGAAAATGGATTTAAAAGGTGTTCCATTTAGCAAAAGGATTTATATTTACAAAAATTATATATTATTTGCAAATTTATCAGCAAGAAGAGACGCAATAAAAAATGTAGAAGGTTTATTTAATAAACTTATGGTGTGTATTTTGTGGATACCTGGATTAATTTTTACAAAAAATAGATTTAAAAAAAATAAAATAAGAGATGATTTTATGGATGAAGGATATTAAAGAAAGGTTTAAAATTATGCAAGAGGATAATAGAATAATTGTAGAACATGTTTACAAAACTTTTAATGTTTATCTAGATAAAGCGAACAGTATAAAAGAAAAGCTTTTGTTTTGGAAAAGAAATAGAAAAGAAACAAGAGAAGTATTAAAGGATATTAACTTAACAATAAAAAATGGTGAAGCTGTTGCACTTATAGGAGTAAATGGAAGCGGAAAATCAACCCTGCTAAAACTAATGACAAAAATTATTTATCCTAATAAAGGTAAAATTACAACTAATGGAAAACTTACATCTTTATTAGAACTAGGAGCTGGTTTTCATCCTGATTTTTCTGGTAGAGAAAATATTTATTTTAATGCTTCTATATTTGGTTTAACTAGAAAAGAAATAGATAAAAGATTAGATAAAATAATTGAATTTTCTGAGCTTGGTAGTTATATAGATAATCCAGTTAGGACATATTCATCAGGAATGTATATGAGGCTTGCATTTTCAGTTGCGATAAATGTTGATGCAGAAATTTTACTTGTAGATGAAATTTTATCAGTAGGAGATCAACACTTTCAAGAAAAATGTATTAACAAGATGAAAGAACTTAAAAATGAAGGAAAAACAATGGTATTTGTAACACATAGCTTAGAATCAGCAAGAGAATTATGTGATAGAGCAATATGGTTAAATAAAGGTATAATTCAAATGGACGGTGCTACAAATGAAGTAATAGACGAATATATAAAACAAACAACTTAAAAAATATTTAAATGCGAAAGGA
>CANQMY010000036.1 GCA_947625075.1 uncultured Clostridia bacterium | reverse complement strand
CACTTTCATGTATTCCTATAGCTGCTACAAATAATCCATTTATATTATACTGCTGTTCAACATAATAAAAATATTCAGCATTTTCTTCAAATACTTTATTTTTATCATTTGGATCATTTCCTAACACTTTCTTAAACTGTTCTAGACTAAGGTTACTTTTTCTGTTCAAAAGCATGCTAAATCCTAAATCTTGAGATAATTCTTCTTTAGTATATTGGTTATTATTTTCATCACCATCACCTGTTCCATTTGGATTAGTATATATTACACAATCCATTGGAACCCATCCAACATATCCTTCATATGATACATAATACCAATTATCTTGCCTTGCCTTTAATGTTACTACATCTCCAATTTTTATTGTTATAAGTTTCTGTGCATTATTATCTGGATCTGTTCTTATAGCAAGTGTATTAGGAGTAACTTTTAAAGTATCTCCAACTATTGGTACATAATTATTAGAATATGGTGCTGTACCAATTTCAACAATTTTATCTACAGATACTCTTTTTATTTCTGAAGTAATTTGTTCTTCCGAAATTAGTTCTCCATTTTTATAAATTTTTTTTATTACTGCATCCTGTTTTCCATCTTGACCTTCTTGAATTGTTTGAATTTTACCTTTTGCTAAAGAATCATTTTGCCTATAAATTGTAGTAAATTCTATATCACTTTCTTCTTTTTCAATCTTTTCAGTTATTGTTTCAGCTTCATTTTGTAAAATAAAATTTTCTACTCCAATTATTTTAGACGGATTTTGTTTTGTAATTGGAACTAATATTTCTAAAGATGATGTTTTTTCCGGTTCATTTTCTAAATTTTTTTCACTATTTATATGGTTTGCAGTAAAAATAATAGCTATAACTGTTGCTATGGCTATTATTAATATTGTTATGCAATTATATAGATAGTACTTCTTTTTCATATTTTCACCATCTATATTGTAAACTTTATTGATTTTTTTGTCAATTATTGAAATATATTAATTTATTTTTCAATCACATATTATAACTTTTATTTTATTTATTTTTACATCATATAATCCGTTTTCTTCTAATATGTTAATAAATTTTTCATTAGTATTTTTAATTTTATTTGCTTTAAATAAAATATTAGTTGATTCATCCATTCCATTAGGTAATGTTTTATTTAAATTATCATAATAAGCAATATTACTAAAATATAAAACATGGTCATTTTCGTTGATTTGCTTTTTATATATAGTCTTTTCTTTTAAATTTTTTAAATCTATTTTTTTAGGATCTATTTCTGCTATAATAAATTTATTTGGATTATATTCAGTAAAATAAACTGGCATACAAGTTATAGATATTATTTTATTAAATGCTTCATTTAAATATCTTGCTATATTTTCTACTGAATTTTTATATTCTTCTAATGTAGTTTGTTCATTAACTCTTAATATAGAATAAATATTTTTTTTATTTTCTCTATGTTTTTTGCTTTTTAATTTTTTAATTTTAGTATAATCTTCTTGTATATCTCCAAAAATTTCTGTTCTTTTATTTCCAGTATATTGTTCTTTCAATTTTTTTAAATCAGAGGTCAAATTTTTTTCTTCATCTTCCCCTAGTAAAATACTATTTATTGAATTTAATATATATCTACAACAAAATATGCTATTACATTCATTTATTGATAATTTTTGTTTTTGAATAAAATCTACTTTTTCTGCAAACTCTTCAAAATCTTCATCTAAATTAAAAGTAGCATCAATTTTTTTATTTGTTACTAATTCTTCTCCTTCATTTAAATATGGATTTTCATCTTTTTTCGTAAATTTCCAAAATTCAAATATACTTTTTTTATGTTCTTCTATTTCTTCAAGATAAATTTTTGCATTTTTTATTTTATTTTCTAAATTTTTCTTTTTATTTTTCATTGCACCTAAATCTGCATTTATATTTTTATATTCGCTTTCAATTTTATTATTATCCTTACATATTTTTACTAAATCAGATAAAGTATATGATATTGTTTTGCTTATATCCTCTATTTTTTTATCTACAACTAAATTTTCTTGATTACTATTTTCTTTTTTATCTATGCTATAATGAATACTATTTATAGGCTTTTTAAAGAAATATTTTATTCTTTTAAATATACTTTTTTTACAATTAAGAAACATTACTATTTGTTTTTCTTGCATTAAATATATATCATTTAATTCTTTAATTTCTTTCTTTACTTTTTCCAATGAATTTTTACTTATATCTATTAAATCTTTTATTTCCTTTGTCTTTTGTTTTTGAATCATAGCTTGTCTCGATATAAAAGATGTCAAATTATCAATTTGAATTATCTCATCATCAAATTCTAATCTTAAATTTCCATTATCATCAATCACAGTATTAAATTTATATGATGTTTCTGTACTTAATATAAATAATGCTTTAAATAGAGTATATTCGTTATCCGCTTCCTCCTTATTTTTTATCTCTATTCTATATTTGCTTTCAAAATCCTCTTTAACCTTGCTTTCTCCTATTATGTAAAGTCTCTTTTTCTTATTCTTTTCTACTTCATAAATATTTGGCCATTTTTTTGTAAATAACCATATATAATTTTCCAAATCTGTTACTTCTGTACTTAACAAAAATTCTTCACTTAATTCTTCTTTGCAAACTGGTACATATATTTTTTCATTTGAGTTTTTTAATTTATTTTTTATAAGATAAAAAAGTGCAGAAGTTTCTCCTTCTTCTCTTGCAGGAAATAACATAAAATATTTATTATTTTCTTTTGAATAATAAATTTGCCATAAATAATTTTTATCATATTTTATAAAATATGGTGACTTTTTGTTAAAATCATTTTGCATTTCTTCTATTTTCTTTATATCTTCTATTTTTGCTAATTTTACTAGATTTTCAAAATCTGATCTATTTTCTACAATAAATTCATTTATAGGTTTAGCTAACATATATCTTTCTTTTATATCTGTCGTTCTATCAGACATACCAATTAATATATCTATATCTTTTATTGGAAGCATTTTATATACTTTATAAAGCATGCTATTATCATATGATTTTGTAATATTAAATTCACTTTTACTACATTCTAAACATTTATTCTTTTTGTTTAAGTCTAAACCAATATAATCTAATACTTCGTTTAGCAACTCAATACCTCCTTAGTTAATTCTTCTATTTGCATAATTTTTTCTTCATCTTTTATTTTTACATTTATTGTTTTATTATTAAATTCATTTTTTCCTATAGTTAATATATATGGTATTTTTAAATCAATAGCCTTATTTTTTCTTATTTGTAGACTTGCTTCTGAATTATCAATCTTAACTCTTATACCATTTTTTAAAAGACTATCTTCTATATTTTTTGCAAACTCAATATATTCATCATACTCTGGAATAATTATTACCTGAGTTGGAGTAATCCATAGTGGAAAATCTCCTCTGTATTTTTCAATTAATATGCTTAATAAATTTTCATAACTTCCAACTGAAGTTCTATGAATATAAATTGGATACTTTTCTTCATTATCTTTATCTACATATGTTAAATCAAATCTATGTACTATTTCAAAATCAACTTGCATATTAGATAAATACTCATTTTTATAATATATTTGAATTGAAGGACCATACATTTTAGCTTCTGTATTTACTTCATAAGGAATTTTTAAATATTCTAGAGCATTTTTCATTGCAGTAACTACTTTATCCCATTCTTCGATTTTTCCTATATATTCTTCTTTTTTTGTTTCATCCCATGTTGAGACATAATATTTTACATCTAATCCAAGTTTAGAAATAAAATTAGATTGAATTTTAATTGAATCAATTATTTCTTCTTCAATATTATCTGGTTCTATAAATATACTTGCATCTGATAAAGTAATCTGCCTTGTTCTACTTATTCCTTTTATATCTCTCTCATTTCTATATGCTGTAGATGTTTCACTTAATTTTAAAGGTAAATTCTTATAGCTTCTTTGTTTTATTTTATAAACAGAACAATGAAATGGATAAGCATAAGGTCTTAAAACAATTGAGTTATTTTCTTCATTATCATTTGATTTTATAATAAACATTTCATCTTTTTTTTCTTTATATCTATCTTCAATTACATATATCTCAGCTCTCGATACATTTGGAGTTCTTATAAGTTCATAACCATTTTTTTCTTCTTCTGATTCTACAAAACTTCTTATTAAATTTATTATTTTTAATCCTCTTGGAAGTATTACTGGAAATCCTTTTCCTATATAATCAATATATGTATATAATTCTAAGTCTTTTCCTAATTTATTTATATCAATTGCTTGCATTTTTTTAGATTTCCTTTCTCTTTTGATTTTTTTTTGATTATATCATTGCCATATTAAAAAAACAAGGTACAAAAACATGATATTTTTGTTGACTATTTAAATTTATTATGTTATATTGCAATCAAAAGATTGAATTTTTGTTCTAGTAACTAATTAGTTATAGGGGTTCTCCTATAACCTTTAAACAATAATAATGATTAATCGCATAGTATAGAAAGAAGGTTAGATTAAATGCGGAGACTTGATAAACGTAAGCTCAATGATATTTTAACAAAAGTTAATGAACATGTAAGCTTGCACCCTTATCTCTACTGTCCTTATATTGGCAATTTATCTAAGAAAGAAAAGAAATACCTTAACAAAAAAGGAGTAGTTGCATTTTTACATGGATTTACAAATTATTATTTAATGACTACAAAAGAAATGAAAAAAGAAATTTCTCTAAAACACTCAAACATGGATTATAGTCAATTAAGTTATATAATCGAGAAATTAAATCAATCCGGTATATGTAACCATAATGGAGTTTTAGAAGATATAGAAATCAGCTATCTTATGAAACAAGTCCATATTCCTATATCTGTGTTTGTAAATCAAAAAGAAAATTATTCTTTTATAATTTCTGTTAACTAATCTTAAGTTTTATTTTCAAAGAGCTAACTAACGTATCGAAAAAAGAAGAACCTTTAATGCAATTAATAAAGGTTCTTCTTTATATATGATAAAAATTTTTAATTTCTATATTCTTTTATTTCTTTTTTTATTTTTTCTATAAATTCATCTGTATTGATTGCTCCCTTATCTCCTTCTTTTCTATCTCTAACAGAAACTTTATTTTCTTCTACTTCTTTATCTCCAACAATTAGCATATAAGGAACTTTCTCAAATTGTGCTTCACGAATTTTATATCCAATTTTTTCATTTCTTTCATCTATTTTAACTCTAATTCCTTCTTTTAGAAGTTTAGAATAAACTTTTTTTGCATATTCAATATGTGCATCTGCAATTGGTAAGATTTTTACTTGAACTGGTGAAAGCCATGTTGGAAATGCACCTTTAGTTTCTTCAATTAAGAATGCAATAAATCTGTCTGAAGAACCTAAAATAGCTCTATGAATTACAACTGGTCTATGCTCTTTTCCATCTTCTCCAATATATGTTAAATCAAATCTTTCTGGTAAAGCAAAATCTAATTGACATGTTGGAATTGTTATATCATGATTTAACGCTGTTTTTATTTGTATATCTATTTTTGGTCCATAAAATGCTGCTTCACCTTCTGCTTCATAGAATTCAATATTTAAATCTTTTAATATTGCTCTTAATTGCCCCTCTGCAGTTTCCCACATTTCATCATTATCAATATATTTTTCTTTATTTTTTTTATCTCTTAGTGATAATCTAAATTTAAAATTATCTCTAGAAAAACCAAAATCATGTAAATATACTTCAAAAATTAAATTAATAACTTTTCCAACTTCCTCTTTTATTTGATCAGGTCTTACAAATAAGTGAGCATCATTTTGGCACATCTGACGTACTCTTTCTAATCCGCAAACAGCTCCACTATTTTCATATCTAAAATCATGTGCTAACTCTCCTATCTTTATAGGTAAGTCTTTATATGAACGAAGTTCACTTTTATATATTAACATATGATGTGGACAGTTCATTGGTCTTAAAACCATTTCTTCTGTATCCATTTTCATAACAGGAAACATATCATCTTTATAATGATCCCAATGTCCACTTACTTTATATAATTCTGTATTAGCTAATGATGGTGTATATACATGGTCATATCCAAGTGCTATTTCTTTATCTTGAATATATCTTTCTAAAGTTCTCCTAATTGTTGCACCATTTGGTAAATACATTGGAAGACCAGCACCTACTAATTTATGTGTCATAAACAATTTTAAATCTTTTCCAATCTTTCTATGATCACGTTCTTTTGCTTCTTCTTGAAGCTTAATAAATTCTTCTAGCTGACTACTTTTAGGAAATGAAATTGCATAAATTCTCTGTAGCATTTTATTATGTTCATCACCTCTCCAGTACGCTCCTGAATTCGTTAAAATTTTTATTGCTTTTACCTTTCCCGTACTCATTAAATGTGGACCTGCACAAAGATCTGTAAAATCTCCTTGTTTATAAAATGTTATTTCTTCTCCTTCTGGTAAATCATTAATTAATTCCTGTTTATAATTTTGACCCTCCATTAATTTTAATGCTTCATCTTTTTTTAAAGTAAATTTTTCAATAGGTAAATCCTCTTTTATAATTTTTTTCATTTCTTCTTCTATTTTTGATTTATCTTCTTCTGTAAAATTATTTTTTACATCAAAATCATAATAAAATCCCTCATCAATTGCTGGACCTATTGCAAACTTAGTTTCCGGAAATAATCTTTTTACAGCTTGTGCCATTATATGTGAAGTTGTATGCCAATATGCTTTTTTTCCATCTAAATCAGATTCAAATGTTAATATTTCTAATGTACAATCCTTATTTAAAATTGTCCTTAAATCAACTACTTTTCCATCTAATCTAGCACATGTTGCCATTCTTGATAATCCTTCACTTATTAATTTTGCTAAATCAATAATAGCTATACCTTGTTCTACTTCTTTTATAGAACCATCTTTTAATGTTACTTTTATCATAACTAATCCTTTCCTATGTTTCTGAGATTTTTATTTATAATATTTTAAAATAAACAAAAATCCCAGAACATATTTATATAATATGTTCTGGGGTACTATATATCTAGCACGGTTCCACCCGGATATTTAACTTAATTTATGTTAGCTTATAACGTAGCTAAAACGTCTAGCTTAGTCACTAGCACTTTAGGAAGGTAGTTTTTCAAATATGTTTTTATTAAGTCAGCTCTCAGCTTATAACTAACTCTCTCTTATAATTAACCTTTATTTTACTTTTTCTTCCATTAGTTTTGATAATAAATATTATAAAACTTTTTATATATAATGTCAATACAATTATTATTTATTCTCTTGATTCTAAATCTTTCATGTTAAGATTTATTCTTCCTTGGTTATCTATTTCACTTACTTTTACAGTAACTTCATCACCAATAGATAGTACGTCTTCAACTTTGTCTACTCTTTTATTTGAGATTTTAGAAATATGAAGTAATCCTTCTTTTCCTCCACCTAAATCTATAAATGCTCCAAATGTAACTATTCTTGAAACAGTACCATTATATATTTTTCCTGCTTCTATATCTCTTGTTAATTCTTCAATCGTTTTTAATGCTGATTTTGCATTTTCTATATCTTCAGCATAAATTGATACTCTTCCATCATCTTCTATATCAATTTTTACATTATTTTCATCAATTATCTTATTGATTGTTTTTCCACCAGATCCTATAACATCTTTTATTTTATCTACTGGAATTAATGTTTGAATAATTTTTGGTGCATATTTTGATACATCTGGTCTATATTCTGGTATAGTTTTTAAAATTACTTCATCTATAATATAATTTCTAGCGATTTGAGTTCTTTCAAAAGCTTTTTCAATTATATCATAAGTTAATCCATCTATTTTTATATCAACTTGGATAGCTGTTATTCCATCTTTAGTTCCTCCAACTTTAAAATCCATATCTCCAAAGAAATCTTCTATATCTTGTATATCTGTTAAAACTATATAATTTTCTGGATCATCTGGATTAGTTATTAATCCTGTTGAAATACCTGCTACTGGTTTCTTTATTGGAACACCTGCATCCATCAATGACAATGTACTACCACATATACTTGCTTGAGATGTAGAACCATTAGATTCTAATACTTCTGAAACAACTCTTATTGTATATGGAAATTCATCTTCATTAGGAATAACTGGAATTAATGCTCTTTCAGCTAATGCACCATGTCCTATTTCTCTTCTACCTGGTCCTTTTGAAGGCTTTGCTTCACCTACACTATATGATGGAAAATTATATTGATGTATATATCTTTTTGTAGTTTCATTATCCAATCCATCTAATTCTTGTTCATCTTTTTTAGTTCCAAGTGTAACTATTGAAAGAACTTGAGTTTGTCCTCTTGTGAAAAGTCCACTTCCATGTACTCTTGGTAAAAGTCCAACTTCTGCACTAAGTGGTCTTATTTCATCTATTTTTCTTCCATCAGGTCTTTTCTTTTCTGTTAAAATCATTTTTCTTACACATTCTTTTTCTAAATCATGAACTGATGTTGCTATATCAAAGCTATGTTCTTCTTCTGCATCTTCACCATACATTTCTATTGCTAAATTTTTTATATTTTCTGCTACTTTTTCAACATTTTCGTTTCTTACTTCTTTATCATTATTTTGTACTGCTTCATACATGTCATTCTCATATTTTTCTTTTACTGCTTCATAAAATTCTGGAGTAATTGAGAAAGATTTATATTCAAATTTTGGTTTTCCAATTTCAGCTTTTATTGAAGAAATAAATTCACAAATTTTTATAATTTCTTTATGAGCTTGTTTTATTGCTTCAAGCATAGTATCATTTGGTATTTCATCCGCACCAGCTTCAATCATAGTTATCTTTTTTTCTGTACCTGCAACTGTTAAATGCAATCTACTATTTTTTTCTTGTTCTTCTGTTGGGTTTATTATAATTTTGTCATCAACATATCCAACTTGTACTGCTGCTGTTGGTCCTGCCCATGGAATATCAGATATTGAAAGCGCTGCAGATGTTCCAATATTGCTACAAACTTCTGGACTACAATCTTGATCTACTGATAAAACTGTATTAGTTATGCACACATCATTTCTAAAATCATGTGGAAATAGTGGTCTTATTGGTCTATCT
>CANQMY010000035.1 GCA_947625075.1 uncultured Clostridia bacterium | reverse complement strand
TTTTTAAATTATATTTAATAAAAGAATTTGAAAGACTAAAACAATTAGAAAATCAAAATAGAGAATGGGATGTAAAAAGAATATTAACAAAAAATAATTACTTAATACATACTGATGCAATTAAAAATTATATATTACCAGATAATGATTTCTATAAAAATAAAGAATGGATAAAATATGCAGAAGAAGCGGATATTTTAAATGTAATCATCTTTAAAACAACTGCAAAGAAATGGAGAGAACTTAATCCGGATTTAGCTAAGAATTCTAATGTTAGAGATTATGCAACAATTAATGAATTAACAGTATTATCTAATCTAGAATCACATAATGCTGAATTAATTAAAGAAGGAAAAAGCAAAGAAGAAAGATTTGAAATATTAAGTGCAATTGCAAAATATCAATTAGATGTACTTAATAATGCGGAAAAAATAAAATTATTAGGAGATAAAAATGAGTAAAAAAGTTAGAATAATAATTGTGGTATTTTTGGGAATATTTGGTGTTCATAAATTTATAGATAAAGATTATAAAATGGGTATAATATATTTATTTACAGGTGGTTTATTTGGAATAGGATGGATTATCGATATATTTAAAGAACTATTTGGAAAAGAAAATAATAATAACAAATCATTAATGACAAAAGAAAGCATAAGTATGATTGATGAAGGACGATTGCCTAATATAGCTATTTCAAATCTTAACTTGTCAAAAGATGAGATATGTCACTATGCAGATATAGGATATACTTTTAAAGATAAAATAATAACAACGGGATATACAGGGAAAAGTAGTGGGGTTAGCTTAAGGCTTATGAAAGGATTAACATATAGAACAGGCGGATCAGGTGGCAAAGCAATAAGAGAAACTCAAAGAACTACCTATAAAGGAGTAATATATATTACAAATAAAAGAGTAATATATAGTTCAACAAATGAATGTTTTGACAAGACATTTGATAAAATAACTTCGGTAATTGAGGCAAAAGATGGAATTATATTACAAATAGGTTCTTCGTCATACTCAATAATATTAAATACTCATTCTGAATTTATAAAAGTGTTTAATATGGTAAAAAATGGAGGTTATTAATATAAAAAATAATGATTAAAAGTAAATAATGCAAGTTATAAGGAAGTGAAAAGATGGAAAATAACAAAATGAATATCAACTGGTATCCGGGACATATGGCAAAAACAAAAAAGCAAATAATAGATGATCTTAAATTAATAGATATAATAATAGAAGTATTAGATGCAAGAGCTCCTAGAAGCTCACAAAATCCGGATGTAAGTGAATATTGCAGAAATAAAACAAAAATATTAGTATTAAATAAATCAGATTTAGCAGATGAAAATGTAACATTAAAATGGATAGAATATTATAAAAATAAAAGTATTCCATGTATACAAAGTGAATCAAATACAGGTAAAGGAATAAAGGAAATAATAAATCAAATTCATATTGAATATAAAAAAATAGAAGAAAAATATATGCAAAAAGGAAGAATAGGAAGACCAGCAAGAGTTATGATATTGGGAATTCCAAATGTAGGAAAATCTACATTAATAAATAGTCTTGCTAAAAAAAGTATTGCAAAAGTTGGAAATAAACCTGGAGTAACTAAAGATAAACAATGGATAAAGATAGATAAAAATATCGAATTAATGGATACACCTGGAATGTTATGGCCCAAAATTAGTGATGATACTTCAGCATTACATTTAGCATATTTAAATTCAATAGGTGAAAATGCAATTGATAATGAAGAAATATCTTATAATTTATTAAATTTTTTAGTAAAAAATTATAAAGATAAAATAGAAAAAAAATATGATATTTTAATAGGAGAAAATGAAGAAACAATTAATATTAGAGATAAAATAGCAATAAAAAAAGGAGCTATAATTTCTGGTGGAAAAATTAATTATCAAAAAGTTTCTGAAATGATTTTAAATGATTTTAGAACTGGAAAATTAGGAAGAATATCTTTAGAGTATCCAAAAATATAAAAAATTATATTAATATATTAAAATACAAAATTTATACTTAAATTTAAATAAAAATAGAAAGAGAAAAAAATGGAATTTCAAGATGAATTAATTAAGAAAAATGAAAAAGAAATAAATATGATGTCACCACTTACTTGGGCTTATGTTGGAGATAGTGTATATGAAATGTATATAAGAACATATTTAAGTAATAAAACGAATTTAAATCCGCATAAATTGCATATATTATCAATTAAATATGTAAAGGCATCATCACAAGCAGAAATACTAAAAAAGTTAGAATTAACTGATGAAGAAAAAGAAATTGTAAAGAGGGGAAGAAATACTGAGAATCATCATATTCCAAAGAATGCTACAATAGAAGATTATATGTATTCGACTGCTTTTGAAGCTTTAATTGGGTATTTATATTTGAATAAACAAAATGAAAGATTGAAAGAAATTCTAAAAAACTGTATAGATTTAGTTGACTAAGGTTTATATTTAATGTATAATTATACATGTTATGGCCCCTTGGTCAAGCGGTTAAGACGTAGCCCTCTCAAGGCTAAATCATGGGTTCGATTCCCGTAGGGGTCACCAAATTTTAAGAGAAGTTTTTACTTCTCTATTTTTTTATTTTAAAACTAAAATGTGCAAAAATTATCTATAAAATTGTTTAATTTAAAATATTAATAAATTATGAATTTCATTGAATATTTAAATTTATTAATGTATAATAAATCAAATAAAAAAGAATATAATTATATAAAAATTTGAGGAGATTTTTTATGAGTGCTTGGTATTCAAAAGATTTAGAGAATATAGAGAATGAATTAAATACTAATATTAATAGTGGCCTTAGTTCAAAAGAAGTACAAAAAAGACAAGAAGAGTATGGATTTAATGAATTAAAAGAGGGAAAAAAGAAAAGTTTAATAATAAAATTTTTAGAACAATTTAAAGATTTCATGATAATAGTGTTAATAATTGCAGCTGTGATATCAGGAATAATTGGTGTAGCACAAGGAGAAGGTTTAACAGATACAATTATTATTATGGTAGTAATTATAGCAAATGCAATAATTGGAGTAGCACAAGAACAGAAAGCAGAAAAATCATTAGAGGCACTTCAAAAATTAAGTGCACATACAGCAAAAGTAATTAGGAATGGAAAACAAATTATACTTCCAGCTAAAGAACTAGTTTTAGGAGATATAGTAGTATTAGATACTGGAGATTATGTTCCAGCAGATTTAAGAATAATTGAATCTATAAATTTAAAAACACAAGAATCAGCATTAACTGGAGAATCAGTGCCAGTAGAAAAAATATCAGAAACATTAGAAAAAAAAGAAATAGGAATAGCTGATAGAATTAATATGGCATTTTCTTCATCACTTGTTACTTATGGTAGAGGAAAAGGAATTGTTGTAGAAACAGGAATGAATACAGAAGTTGGAAAAATAGCAGAAATTATTAGTTCTACTGAAAAAGAAGAAACACCTCTTGCACAAAAGTTAAATAAACTTGGAAAAATCTTAGGAATAGTTGCTTTAGTAATATGTGCAGTTATATTCTTAATAGGTTTGATTTATGGAAAAGAACCATTAGATATGTTTATGACAGCGGTTTCATTAGCTGTTGCTGCAATACCAGAAGGATTAGCAGCAGTTTCTACTATAGTTTTAGCAATTGGTGTACAAAGAATGGTCAAAAAGCATGCAATAGTAAAAAAACTTCCAGCTGTTGAAACATTAGGATGTACAACAGTTATTTGTAGCGATAAAACAGGAACTCTTACTCAAAATAAAATGACAGTAAAAAAGATTTTCTGGAATAATAAATTAGAAAATATAGATGATATAACAAAAATTGATGATGAACTTAGAGGTCTTATTTATACAAGTATGCTTTGTAATGATACTAAAGTAGGACAAAATGATGAATTAATAGGAGATCCAACTGAAACAGCTTTGGTAGATATGGGATTTAAATTAGATTTTAATCCAAGTAAATTTGAAGAATATAAAAGAATTGAAGAAATACCTTTTGACTCAGAAAGAAAATTAATGACAACTATAAATAGGGTTGGTGATAAATATTTTGTTTATACTAAAGGTGGAATAGATGAACTATTACTAAGATGTAGCAAAATAGAGTTACATGGTGATAGTATAGAAAAAACTAAAGAAGCTGAAGAAAAGATAAAACTAGAAAATGAAAATATGGCAAAAGATGCCTTAAGAGTTTTAGGAATGGCATATAAAGAAATAGACCATAAACCTTCTAAAAAAGAAATGGAAGAAATAGAAGATGATTTAACTTTTTTAGGAATGTGTGGAATGATTGATCCACCAAGAATGGAAGTAAAAGATGCAGTTTCTAAATGTAAATCAGCAGGAATAAAAACTATAATGATTACAGGTGATCATAAAATAACAGCTATTGCAATTGCAAAAGAATTAGGAATTTTAAAAGATGAGAAAGAAGCAATAACTGGATTAGAACTAGAAAAGATGACAGATGAAGAATTAAGAAAAAATGTAAAAAAATATTCAGTTTATGCAAGAGTTTCACCTGAACATAAAGTAAGAATAGTAAAAGCATGGCAAAGTTATGGAGAAGTAGTTGCAATGACAGGAGATGGAGTAAATGATGCTCCAGCGTTAAAAACAGCAAATATTGGATGTGCAATGGGAATTGTAGGAACAGATGTATCAAAAGAAGCGGCGGATTTAATATTAACAGATGATAATTTTGCAACGATAGTTGATAGTGTAGAAGAAGGAAGAAGAATATATGATAACATTTTAAAGGCAATTCAATTTTTATTATCAAGCAATATAGGAGAAATTGTTGTATTATTTCTATCTATATTATTAACTCCGGTATTAAGTAAAGCATTTGGAATAGGGGTAGATAAAATAGTTATCTTCTTAGTACCACAGTTATTGTGGATTAATTTAGTAACAGATTCGCTTCCAGCTTTAGCTTTGTCAGTTGATCCAGCAAGTAAAAATGTAATGAATCGAAAACCTAATAAAAATAAAGGAATATTTACTAAAGGAATGACTTGGAGAATTATATATCAAGGAATAATGATGGGATTAATTACATTAGTTGCATTTATATTAGGGTTATCATCAAACAATGAAACCATACAAAATATTAGTATTAAATATCCAGATTTAATGCCAGAAGATATAAAAATAGAAATAGGTCAAACAATGGCATTTGTAGTAATTGCATTTGCAGAACTTATACATGTATTTAATATAAGAAATAATAAAGAATCAATTTTTAAAACTGGAATTTTTGGGAATAAAATGTTATTTGTTGCAATTGGAGCATCTTCTTTATTAATGTTCTTAGTATTGTTTATTCCAGTTTTGCAGAACTTATTTGGAATAATAGCTCTACCAATAGAAAAAATACTTGAATGTGTACTTTTAATATTTATGCCAATAATTATAGTTGAAATAATGAAGTTATTTAAAATAAATGCTTCAAAAGATGAATATTAATGTCAATGGGGACGGAGTTTTTTGACATAATATAATAATAAATAAAAAAATAAATCTTATAAAATAGCTCTGATGAGCTAATTATAAGATTTATTTTTTATACTTATTATATTGACAAAAATCTTTTAATAAGCAATCTTTACATTTAGGTTTTTGAGAAGAACAAATATTTCTACCATGCCAAATAAAGATATGATTTACATCTTTCCAATATTCTTTTGGAATTAATTTAAGCAAGTCTTGTTCAACTTTAGAAGGATCAGATTCTTTAGAAAAACCTAATCTATTTGCTAAACGTTTGGCATGAGTATCAACAGCAATTCCTTGAGGATTATTAAAAGCTTCTAACATAATAACGTTTGCGCTTTTCCTACCGACTCCAGGTATAGTTATAAGCTCATTCATTGTATTAGGAACTTTACCGTTGAAATCTGTAATAATTTTTTGACCAGCAGCTTTTAAATTTTTTGCCTTATTTTTATAAAAACCACAAGAATGAATAAGTTTTTCTAAATAATTTAAATCACAATTTGCAAAATCTAAGGGAGAATTATAAACTTTAAATAATTCTGGTGTAACTTGATTTACTCTATCATCAGTACATTGTGCTGATAAACAAACTGCAACGAGCATTTCAAATGGTGTTTTAAAATCTAAACTACATTTAGCATCCGGATACATTTCTTTTAACTTTTTTACTATTTCTATCGCTTCATTTTTATTCATTGAAAATTCCCTCTTAATTAAAAATATGTTAAATGAATTATATTACAATACAAGGTAAAAGTCTATAAATATAATAGAAAAATTTACATAAAAATATAATTTTAGAAGTTACAAAAAATTCACAAATTAAATTAGCAATCACTATTGACAATTGCTAAAAATGGATATAGAATATTAGCAAACTAAAAGCTAGAGTGCTAATAGAGGTGATTAATTTGGAGTTAGATAATAGAAAAAAAAGAATACTTCAAGCAATAGTTAATGAATATATTGACACTATAGAACCAGTAAGCTCTGGGAGTTTAATTGAAAAATATTCACTTGACTGTAGTAGTGCTACAGTAAGAAATGATATGGCAGAATTAGAAAAGGAAGGTTATCTTGAAAAAACACATACATCTAGTGGAAGGATACCTTCTAGCAAAGGATATAGATTTTATGTAGATAAGCTTTTAAGTAAAAAAAATCTTACTTTAAGTGAAATAAAATACATTAATTCTAAGCTTGAATCAAGAGTGGACGAAATGGAAGAACTTACAAAAATAGCAACTAATACTATTTCTGAAGTAACACATTATACAACAGTATCAATAGAACCAAATCCAGGAAAGCAAAAAATTGAGGAAATTAAATTTATACTTATTGGTTCAAGAATGCTTATGGCAATAATATTAACGGAAACAGGCACAATAAAAGAAACAATCATAAAATTTGATAAAGATTTAAATAATGAACAAGTTGAAACCTTAAATATAATTTTTAATAATAAATTAAAAGGTCAATATTTATCACTTATTAATATGCCAATGGAGCAATATATAATGAATGAAATGGCATATAGAGTTGATGTAATTAGACCAATAATAAATCAAATTACAAAATTAATAAATCAGGAGTCAAGACTATATCTTAAAGGAGCAAATAGAGCTTTAGATAATCCGGAATTTAAAACAGGTGATTTAGCAAAGAGATTTTTAGGACTTTTAGATAGAAAAGATTTCATAGAAGATTTACTTGATAATGATGAAGATTTTAATGTTTATATAGGAAATGAAGAAAATGGCCTAAAGGACTTAAGTATAGTAACATTTAAAAATATAGTTGCTGGAAAAGATCTTGGAACCATTGGAATTATAGGACCAACTAGAATGGATTATTCAAAAGTAATCTCTGTTCTAAAATATATAAGCAAAGAATTAAATAATAATTTAGGAGATGGAAGAGAGGAAAAAAACAGTGGATAATGAAAATGAAAGTATAAAAAATGAAGAAATGCAAAGTAATAATATAATTGAAGAAAACAAGCAAGAAAAATCTGAATTAGATATATTAAAAGAAAAAGTTAATGAACAAAAGCAAGAAATTGATGAAAAAGATGATAGAATAAAAAGATTAATGGCAGAATTTGAAAACTTTAAAAAGAGAAGTGACAAGGAAAGAACAGGAATGTACAATTCGGTTATGGGAGATGTTATTATAAAGCTACTTCCAGTGCTAGATAATTTAGAAAAAGCAGTAGGCAGTGTTGTACAAGATGAACAATATAAAAATGGTATAGAACTTGTTATTAAACAATTTAAAGATGTATTAGCTTCAAATGGAGTCGTTGAAATTGAAGCAGTTGGAAAACCATTTGATCCTACATATCACGAAGCAGTTAGTTTAATTGAAGATAGTACTTTAGGTACAAAAATTGTAAAAGAAGAATACAGAAAAGGATATATGATAGGAGATAGAGTTTTAAGACACTCATTAGTTGTAGTAGCAAACTAGAAAATAAACTCGATTTAAATTTAATTAAGTTATTAATTTTAAGATTAATATAAATTAAACAAAAGAAAATAAAGATAAATAAAACTAAATTTTAAGAAAATATATAATTTCAAGGAGGAATAAAAAAATGGGAAAGATTATAGGAATTGACTTAGGAACAACAAATTCATGTGTTGCAGTTATGGAAGGAGGAGAACCTGTTGTTATACCAAATTCAGAAGGTAATAGAACAACACCATCAGTAGTTGCATTTTCAAAAGATGGTGAAAGATTAGTAGGACAAATTGCTAAAAGACAAGCTGTTACAAATCCAGATCATACAATAATGTCAATAAAAAGAAAAATGGGAACAGCAGATAAAATTTCAATAGATGGAGATAAATTTTCTCCACAAGAAATATCAGCAATGATACTTCAAAAAATAAAGACAGATGCTGAAAGCTATTTAGGAAGTCAAGTTACACAAGCTGTTATAACAGTTCCAGCTTACTTTAACGATTCTCAAAGACAGGCAACAAAAGATGCAGGAAAAATAGCAGGATTAGAAGTATTAAGAATTATAAATGAACCAACAGCAGCAGCTCTTGCATTTGGTATGGATAAAGAAGACCAAGATCAAAAGATAATGGTATATGACTTAGGTGGAGGAACATTTGATGTTTCTATTCTAGATATTGGAGATGGTGTATTTGAAGTATTATCTACAAACGGAAATACACATTTAGGTGGAGATGATTTTGATCAAAGAATCATAGATTATCTAGTTGCAGAATTCAAAAAAGAACAAGGAATAGACTTATCAACAGATAAAATGGCAATGCAAAGATTAAAAGAAGCAGCAGAAAAAGCAAAAATAGAATTATCTGGAATGCAACAAACACAAATAAACTTACCATTTATAACAGCAGACGCAACAGGACCAAAACACTTAGATATAACTTTAACAAGAGCAAAATTTGAAGAATTAATACGTGATTTAGTAGAATCTACAAAAGTACCAGTTGAAAATGCTCTAAAAGATGCGGGAATAACAGCAAATGAGATTCATAAAGTATTATTAGTAGGTGGATCTACAAGAGTACCATGTGTACAAGAAATGGTAAAGAAAATAACACAAAAAGAACCAGATAAAGGAATAAACCCAGACGAGTGTGTT
>CANQMY010000034.1 GCA_947625075.1 uncultured Clostridia bacterium | reverse complement strand
CATTTTTTCTAAGTCCTCTAGGATATCCAGTACCATTTAAAGCTTCATGATGATACCAAGGACCATCTGAGTATGGTCTTAAATTGATATCTTTCATACAATACTCATATCCTAAAGTTGTATGAGTTTTTATAATTTCATATTCTTCAGCTGTTAATGAACCTTCTTTTGATAAAATTTCTTCAGGAATAAACATTTTCCCTAAGTCATGAATATATCCAGCAATTAAGCAATGGATTGTAAATTGATTATTACATCTCATATACTCACAAATACGAGCCGATAAATTAGATACATTTTGACTATGTACTTTAGTAAAATAGTCTAAATTATCTATAATAGCAAGACTATTTTTTAGAGTTGAGTCTAAATCATGAATTTTAATGTTACTTGGACTATAAAAATCATATTTTTCTTCTAACATATATTTCTCCTTTGTAATAATATAAATATAACATTAAAATAAAAATAAAACAATAATATTGCTAAAAAAATTCAATTATGCTAAAATTAGGTATATATATTAGACAAATTTAATGTAGGAGAGTTAAATGAAATTAGGTAATTTAATTATTGGAGTTCCCGGTATATTTTTGTCTACATTTTTAAAAACGGTTAAAGTTAATACAACTGATGAAGTAAATAAACAAATTGTACAAAAAGGATTATATCATTGTACAAGTAAAGAAAATGTAGATAAAATATTAAAAAGTGGAAAAATAAAAGCTTCAAAAAATTTTTCAACAACATATGGAACACCTGGAGCATTTATGTTTTTAGGAATTCCAGATATAGAAAATTTTATTAAAAACTTATCGGATTTAAATAGAAATCCAATTTTAAATCCTACTGAAATAACTTATGCTATTAAATTAAACCCAGAATTAAATGAACTTAGTAATTATAAATCAAGAATAATGGATGAAGTAATTGTTCATGAAGGCGATTGTATTATACCACAAGAAAGAACTCAAAAGGTTGAACTTGTTAAAGATATAGAAAGAGATGAACAAGGAAATATAGTATTAGATAACTATGGTAGAAAAAAGATATGTTTACGTGAAAGGACAAAAGAAGAAATAGAAAGAGATGGAGATGTATATATTCCATCTCAAGAATATTTAGAGGCATTAGAAGATTATAAAATAATAAATGGTTATGCAAAAGATAATTATTTAATTAAAGGAAATAGATTAAATACAATAACACATGTTTCAAAAATTGAAGGGGTATTTTCAGTAAAAAATACAATTAACTCTTTAAATAAATTTTTTAAAAATCTATTTAATAATCAAAAGAAAATAGAAGAAAATCAAAATGAAAAAGTGCATAGAGTAATTAATGAAATAGAACAAGGAAAGACTGATACAAAAAAATCAGTCTTTGATAGTAAATATTCTAATTATGTTGCAGACTTAAGTGTACAAGGGATAAACCAATTGCAATTTTCAGATGTTTTTCCAGAATTTTTGGAAAGTAGAGAAGGAAATTATTTAAAACAAAAAATAACAACAATTGATAGTAAACCTATAAAAAACAGTAAAATTCATGGATTAGGGCATAGCAATAGAACAGCAACTTTAGCTTTAATAATAGCTCAAAGAGAGGGATTAAACTTAAATGATAGAATGCTTGATATATTAGTAACCGCAGGTGAATATCATGATATTGGAAGAATAACAGATGTAGGTCCGCATGCAAAAAGAAGTGTAAAACTTGTGGATAAAATGGATTTGTTTCATTTAAATGGAGAAAAATATAGTAATGAAGATATGAGTATTTTAAAAGCTGTAATAGATGCGCATGAAGGAAAAGAAGAGAAAGCATTAAAGATGCCAGAAAAATATAAAGTTGCTCCAAGTGATTTAGAAGATACAATGACTTTAATTAATCTTATAAAAGATGCAGATGCATTAGATAGAGCTAGATTAAGTACAAAGAAAAAAATGAATTTAAATCCAAACTATTTAAAATTAGGAGCAAGTAAATCTTTAATTGATTTTTCTTTTCAATTTGAGGCATTGACTAGAAATATTAAGGATTTTTCATATATATTAAATTATGATAAAAGTAAAATTATGCAGGAAAATGGCAGAGAAGATATATTACAGGAAAGGCAAAATCAAAATGAATTAAGCGAAGAAAGAAATAAATTCCTTAAAGATCAACAAAAAGGAGCACCATCTTTAGAAGAGCAGAGAGATGTGATTGAAAATCTTAATAGTAATATAGATAAAGATGAATTTGAAAAAACAGATGATGATATAATTAAATAAGACATTTTAATAGTATTTAAAACTATGTAGGAGAATTATGGATAATATTATAATTAATAAAACTGACTACATTGAATATTTACAGTTTAAAAAATTACTTGAATTTCAGGATGTTTTAGTTCACGCATATACATTAAAAATACATGATATAGGTTTTACAAGAAATAAAACAAATCATGATATTGATGGAAGCTTAAATAAGCTATGTAAAGCTTTAAAAATTAACAAAGAATATTTAATATATCTGAATCAGCAACATACAGATAATATATGCGAATATAATAAAGTGGATTTTGTATTACCAGCAGAAGCGGATGGAATAATAACAAAATTGCCCAATGTAGCAACGTTACTAACTTTTTCAGACTGCATTTCTCTTTTTATGTATGATCCAAAAAATAAAGTAATTGCCAACATTCATTCTGGATGGAAAGGTACTACAAAAAGAATAGGAGAAAAAGCGGTATACAAAATGGTTAAAGATTATAATTGTAAACCAGAAAATATAATATGCTGTTTTGGTCCAAGCATTAGAAAAGATCATTTTTTAGTAAATGATGATGTAAAACAGATTTTTGAAAATGAATTTAAAGAGATAGTAAAAAATAATAATATAATAGAAGATGCTGAATGTACAAATGAGAAAGGCAAACAATATAAAATTGATACTATTTTACTTAATAAAATTTTATTAAAAGAAAAAGGTTTAATTGACAAAAATATTATTGATTGTAATTTGTGTACAGTATGTAATAATACAATGTTTCATTCAAGAAGAGCAGAAGGTAAAAAATATCAATTAAACGCCAATATAATGATGCTAAAAGAATAAAGATTTGAAAAAAGGATTTTATTTATGTTTAATAATTGGGAAGAACTTGAAGAAAGTATAAAAAATTGTAGTAAATGTAAATTAAATAGTGGCAGAACTAATATTGTTTTTGGAGTAGGCAATAAAAATGCAGATGTTATGTTTATAGGAGAGGGACCAGGAGCAGATGAAGACAAAGAGGGAATTCCTTTTGTTGGAAAGGCAGGTCAGCTTATGGATAAAGCATTTATAGGTCTTAAAATAAATAGACAAAATGTTTATATTGCCAATATTGTGAAGTGCAGACCACCACAAAATAGAGTACCAGAAAAAGATGAGGCATTAGCTTGCTTAGATTATCTCAGAAATCAAGTACTTCTTGTAAATCCTAAAGTTATTGTTCTTTTAGGAAGTACAGCATTAAAAAATATTTTAGGAGAAGAACATTCTATAACAAAGGAAAGAGGAATTATTATAAATAAAAAAGGTATAATATACTTACCAACATGGCATCCAGCAGCACTTTTAAGAGATGAAAATAAAAAAATTGAATTTTGGAGAGATTTAAAAGAGTTAAAAAGAGTAGCAGAAGATTTAAAATTAAGCATATAGTTTATAATAAAGGAAAAAAGTTAAATGAATGAAGATGAAATAAGAAATTATTGTTTAAATTGCAAAAATAAACCTTGTAGTAATAATGGGTGTCCATTAAATAACGATATTCCTGCTTTTATACATGAAAAAGACATAAAAAAAGCATATTATATACTTTGCGAAACAACGGTTCTTCCTGCAATTTGTGGAAGGATTTGCCCTCATTTAAAGCAATGTCAAGGTAGTTGCATAAGGGGATTAAAAGGAAAAAGCGTTACAATAGGAGAAATGGAAAAATATATAGGAGATGAATCTATAAAAAATAACTTTAAAATTCCTAAAGATATTATTAAAAAATTATCCTTGAAAAAAGCAGCGGTTATTGGTGGAGGACCAGCTGGTCTTACATGTGGTGCTTTTTTGGCAAAAAAAGGAGTTAAAGTTACAATATATGAGAGATTTGATAGATTAGGTGGAATATTAACTCATGGAATACCTGATTTTAGATTAGATAAAAAAATAGTAAATGATACCATACAAAAAATTATTGATTTGGGTATAGAAGTTAAATTAAATCAATCTATGGGAAAAGATTTTGAAATTGAGGATTTAATAAAAAAGTATGATGCTATATTTATTGGAGTAGGAGCCAATATTCCAGTTAAGATGAATATTGAAGGAGAAGATTTAGATGGAGTATATGGTGGAAATACTTTATTAGAGAATAATCAGCATCCAAATTATAAAGGAAAACAAGTAGCAATAATTGGTGGTGGAAATGTAGCAATGGATGCTTGTAGAACTGTAAAAAGACTTGGAGCTAAAGATGTTTATGTAATATATCGACGTGCAGAAGAACAGATGCCAGCTGAAAAAAAAGAGATAGAAGAAGCTAAAAATGAAGGAATAAAATTCTTATTTCAAACTAATATTTTAAAAATACTTGGAAATAAAGAAAATAAAGTAGAAAAAATTGAATGTATAAAAACAGAATTAGTGCAAAAAGATGGAGAAAATAGACTTTCACCAGTTAATATAGAAAATAGCAACTTTTTTATTGATATGGATTATGTGATTATGGCAACTGGATCAAAACCAGAAGAAAAAGTTATAGAAAAATTTGATAAAAATAAATGGGGTTATATTAACATAGATGAAAATATGAAAACATCACTACAAAAAGTTTTTGCAGGAGGAGATATTGTTGGAGAAAAATCAACTGTAGCTTATGCAGCAAGATCTGGGAGAAATGCAGCTGAAAAAATTATAGAATTTTTAAGCAATAATTTGGCAACGTAAAATCGATAAAAATACTGAAAAATAAAGAAAAAAATTGACTATATGATTGATAAATGTTATAATAATTATACATATAAGAAAAATATCTTATTTTGTGTGAAATTATCTTAAGTCATCAGTAACATGTAGAGTTACATATATTATATAAAGAAAGGAGGGAAAAAATATGTCTAAAACAACAAAAAGAATTCTAGTTTTTGTTTCTATATTATTATTTGCATTAATATTTACTTCGACTTATGTAAATGCTAGTACAGATACAATTAATTATAAGATAAGCTGTGCTTATGAGGTAGAAAATAATGTAGAACAGAAAGAAATGCCAAGAGAACATTTTATAGAAACTGAGCATACTCTAAAAAGTGATAATTCAGAACCACCTATGGCAGAAGAACCACCAGTAGAGGTAGAACCAGAAGTTCAAGTTCCTGAAAAGGAAGAACCAAAGGTAGAAGAACCACCAGTAGAGGTAGAACCAGAAGTTCAAATGCCTGAAATGGAAGAACCAAATATTGAAGAATTACCAATAGTTCCAGAAGTACATGTTCATACTTTTGATGATTGGAAAGTTGTATTAGAAGCAACATGTATATCTCGAGGACAAAAGGCAAGAAGATGTACAGTATGTGGTGAAGAAGAAATTGTTGATTACGTTGATTTTAATGCACATAAAAAAGTAAGTATTGGTGATGTAGAAGCTACATGTGAACAATTTGGAAGAGAAAATTGCCAGAAATGTGTGATTTGTGGTCAAGAATTTTTTAGCTATGCTAAACCATTAGGACATATATGGTCTGATGAGTATACTGTTGATCAAGAAGCTACTTGTACAAGAGATGGATTTATGTCTCATCATTGTACAAGAGAAGGATGTTCTTCTATAAAAGATAAACTTGTTATTGAAGCAAAAGGACATAATTTAGTTGATGTAGAAGTAGTAGGTACTTGTACAGTAAAAGGTACTATAACTAAAATATGTACTGATTGTGGTTATAAAGGAAAAACTATAATTACATCATTGCCAGAAGGACATAAATACTCTGAATATGTAAGTGATGGAAATGCTACATGTACACATGATGGTACAAAAACAGCTACATGTACAGTTTGTGGAGATATTCATACAGTTCAAGATGTAGGTTCTAAGAAAGAGCATAATTTTGAATTATTAGATGATTGTGTTTATGCAACATGTGAAACACCAGGAAGAGAATCAAGTCAAAGATGTACTATTTGCGGAGAAGTTATAAAAGGAAAAATAACAGAAGCTTTAGGACATGAATTTGTTTTAATGAGTGTTATGGTTGCAGAAGACCCTGCTGCAGAGCAAACTGTAAAATGTATAAGATGCCATATTGATTGTAGCGATAGAGATCACATTAAATTTGGAACAGGACACCAATGGGATTCAGAAGGTAATAGATGCTTATGTGGAGATGAAAATTGCAAAGGTCTATGGTGGGACTTATGGGCAAAAGGAAATCAAGAAAATGAATATAAAGACAGAAGTGCATGTATATGGTGGGTAGGATTTACTTGTAATATGAGTCAATGCTCTGGATTTGAAGAACACTTATCTAGTGGTATGAAAGATACAGTGATAGAAGGAAGAAGAGGAGATATTGAAGCTATTACAAAACAAGCTCCTGAAGCTAGATATGGATACGTATTTGATGGATGGTATGAAATAACAGCTGATGGAAAAGGCAAAAAAGTTGAATCAACCAAGAGTGAAAATGGAACATATGCAAACGGAGATACAATAACAGTCGGATGGAGAGACATGGATAAAGGATTTGAAGCAAGATATAGAAAAATTAAATAGTAAATAATACTCAAAAAACCTTCTTATGAATTTTCATAAGAAGGTTTTTTTTATTACAATTTATTTTCTTATTCTATAATAATTATTTAAATAATAAACAAAATAAGGAATATAATCATCATTTTCTAAGATTTTATTAATTAATTCTTCTTTACTTACAAAATAATTTTCTTTTAAAACGAGTTGTTTATGCTTGCTGAAAAAAGCTTGAATTAAAAATATATTATTTAGATTTATATCAAATAAATTATTTTTTCTTAAGTATCTACACACAAATAATTTACAAGAAAGATTTTGAGTCATACAAGATTTATTTTCACCTAAATATTCACATACTTTTACATTTTCAATTAATTTTAATGGATTTTTAGAATAATTAAAAGAATAACAACACCCATTTTCTTTATGACTAGTTCTGCCTTTAACTGATGCAATACATTTATTATTACAAAATTTACATGGGTTATTTTTTTTCCAAATATCGTCTAAGTAAGAAAAAATATCATCATATAAATATGTAATTCTTTCCCTTTTATTAAAAATAGATTCTTTAGGAATCTCTAAAGAATCTATTATATTATTTTTTTCTTTTAAATTTGCCATATTTATTCCTTTATTAATTTAATTACATATTATCTAAATTTTGATATTCAGTTTTCCCGTGAATAAAAATACTTTTTAAACTGTTTAAAATAATTGATAGCTTAGATTTTTTAACAACGGCAAGTGAATTTTTATCATCTTTATTAGTTATTTCTTCATATTTTTTATCGATTTCTAACATTTTAGAAATATAATAATCATTAAAAAATGAGTAGTTATCAGCTGTACCAATTAAGTTATTAAAACTATATAATTTTTTTCTAAATTCATAAATATCGTTAGTTGTTCTAATTTCGTTTGCTCTTGCATTAAAATAAGAAGTTAAAATTAAGTTTTGAGTATCAAAAAAAGTTTTCTTAATTTGATTTTTATATTTTGTTATCATATCTGTTGTGTTTTTAAATTTATAATAAGTCATATCTGTAGTTTGAACTTTATTATTTAATTTTATAATTCTTTCTTCTATTGAAAGTAATTTATCAAAGTTTTGCTGAATTTTAAAGGCATTATTTTCTCCAAATAAAAATTTAAATTTATCAAAAAAAGCATTATCAGCAAAAAAAGTACTTTCAAAAAGAGTTGCAAAACCAGTTAAATATCCAATTTGTTTTACTAAATTACAAAGTAAAGGATAATAAGAAGGACTATCTGTTGGAAATGTTATTCCATAATATGTGACAGTATCACGTTTTTCATTATTTGCAAATGATGACATTAATTGAACAGAAGCTTCGTTTAATGCTAACCCGTAAGATTTTAATTTTAGGTAAGAACATAATCCTAATCTATGTAAAACTCCATTAGAATCTTTAATTTCTTGAAAATGATGTATAATTTCATGGAATGCTAATTTTTTTATTTCATCAAAACTAATTCCTTTTCTGAAGTATATGGTTTCATTTCTATAAAAGTAGCAAGCATCTGACATGCCAGAAGGCATTTCCGCGATATACATATTTATTCTTGAGATACGTGTAAATAAGTTATTATAATTTAAATTAAAGTCGGGAAATTTAGAGCAAAGTATATGAGATATATAAGTTGCAATTTCATTTACATTAATAGTATTAATTGGACATATTGCTTTAATTCCATTCTTTTGTAATTCTTGTTCAATTGAAATCATTAAAATTCTCCTTCGTTTATTAATAATATTATACACTATAAAATAAAAATTAGTATGACAATATAATTAAAAAAATGTAACGATTTAGTAATAATATTTCAATAAAATATATAGATTTTTATGTATTTATGTAGTATAATGTATACATTAAATCCTACGGAAATAATAGGTAAAAATTTTTTTATCATAAATTTGATTTTAGCAAAATAAGAAAGGAATGATTTATTCATGTATAATTTTAAAGAAGTAGAAAAAAAGTGGCAAGAAAAATGGGATAAAGAAGGAACATTTAATGCTAAAGATAATTATAGTATGCCAAAATGGTTTGGACTTATAGAGTTTCCATATCCATCAGGACAGGGACTTCATGTTGGTCATCCAAGAAGTTATACTGCTTTAGATATAGTTGCAAGAAAAAGAAGAATGCAAGGATACAATGTATTATATCCTATTGGATTTGATGCTTTTGGACTTCCAGCAGAAAATTATGCAATAAAAAATCATATACATCCTAAAATAACAACAGAGCAAAATATAGCTCATTTTAAAGAACAATTAAAATCTATTGGTTTTTCATTTGACTGGTCTAGAGAAATAAATACAACAGATCCAGATTACTATAAATGGACACAATGGATATTTATACAACTATTCAAAAAAGGATTAGCTTATAAAGCAACAATGCCAATTAATTTTTGCACAGGATGCAAAGTAGGGTTAGCAAACGAAGAAGTTGTAAATGGAGTATGCGAAAGATGTGGAAGTCCTGTTGTTCAAAAAGAAAAATCACAATGGATGCTAAAAATTACAGAATATGCACAAAGATTAATAGATGATTTAGATGATGTAGATTTTCTAGATAAAATAAAAGCACAACAAAAAAACTGGATAGGAAGAAGCGAAGGAGCAGAAATAAACTT
>CANQMY010000033.1 GCA_947625075.1 uncultured Clostridia bacterium | reverse complement strand
TTTTTATTAAGTTTTTTCATTAATTAAATTATAACAAATTTCATATAATTTATTTTATCAATATCTTTTTACTCTTTTTTATAATCAAATATTGCTTTTCTTGTTGGTTGAAGTGCTGTATAATTTGCAATTACATATTTTTTACCTTCTGTTTTATATAATGCTTTTACTGCTTCGTTTAAATCTAAATATGCCTCTATTTTTTCTTTATCAAATCCACTTGCTTTTATTCTTATTGCTATATCGTATGCTCTTTTACCAGATGTTATAATTCTATTAACATTTTGTATATTAAAGTTTATATCCCATATCCAAGAAACATCGAATCCATCTGCAATATTATCATTTAATACGAATAATAAATCTTTTTCATCACTATCTTCATTTAATATTCTTAAAGATACATTTGCTCCTGTTGGATTTTTAGCAAGGTTTACTAAAGTTTTACAACCTGCTACATCTATTTCTTCACATCTTCCATTGTCTAATTTAAAAGTAGCTAAAGCATTTTGTGCATTTAGATTATATAATTTAGAAAATGCTAAAGTTGCTGCATAATTATAAATTGTATAAATACTATTAGCAAGCGTTTTATAATTAATTGTTTCTTGATTATTTTCTACTTCAAATGTTCCTTCTTTTACATTTACATTTTTTACTTTTAAAAATATATCATTTTCTCCATAATCGCATTTAGGACATTTAAATTTACCTATGTGAGAATATTGATAATATTCATATTCCAGTCTTGTTTTACAAAAAGGACAAAATTTTCCTTCTCCAACTTCTTTTTCTTTTTTTGTAGCAAATTCATATTTGTCCACACTAAAATAATACACATTTTTGTTTTCTGGATTTGCTTTTCCTAATCTTGCAACATTAGGATCATCATTATTTAAAATTAAGTTTCCATTATAATCTTTTAAAAACTCATTTATTTTTAGAATCAAAGATTCTTCTTCACCATTTCTATCTAATTGGTCTCTAAAAAAATCTAATACAATTAATGTATCTAATCTTATTTTTTTAAATACTTTTGGAACATAACTTTCATCTACTTCTAATGTTACAAAATCTGCATTTATTTTTCCTGATAAACTACTTGATTTTATAAGCTTGGTAACTATTCCTGTTTCCATATTATTTCCCTCAGTATTACTAACAACTTTTTTTCCATTATTTTTTATAATATAAGAAATAACATTGTTCGTTGTAGTTTTTCCATTTGTTGCTGTTACTGCTATAACAGGACAGTCAATTTTAAAATATTTAATAATATTAGGACTTAATTTCATTGCAATTTTTCCAATTATATTTCCACTATTTTTTTTGAAAATTCTTATAAAACCACTTAATATTTTACTTATTATTAAAACTATACAATTATACACCTATTTAATCTCCTAAATTCTTTCTCATTTATTAAGATTAGACTTCAACATTAAAAATTTTTTAGATTAATTTCTTAAAATATGCTTTTTTCAATATCCTCTATGTTTATTGTTTTTACATTTCCTGTATTCATTTCTTTTAATTCTACTTTACCTGTATTTATTTCTTGTTCACCAATAGTTATAACATATTCTGCATTCTTCTTATTTGCATATTTAAATTGTGCATTTAAGCTTCTATCCATTATATCTTTTTCAACATATATTCCTTTTTTTCTTAAATCAGAAACTAATTTTGTTACATATAAATTTGCTTCTTCTCCAATATATGCCACAAATAATTTTAATTTATTTGAATTATCAAAATCTGGGTTATTCTTATCAAATACATCTATTAATCTTTCTACTCCTGTTGCAAATCCTATTGCTGGAGTTTTTTCTCCTCCAAGCTCTTCTACAAGTTCATCATATCTTCCTCCGCCAAGAACTGTTAAACCATCTTCTTTAGATACAAATTCAAAAACTGTTTTGGTATAGTAATCTAACCCTCTAACTATTCCTGTATCAACAACATACTTTATTTTTAGTTTGTCTAACATTTCTTTAATTTTTTCAAAATGAGTTTTACATTCCTCACATAAAAAGTCTATAGTTTTTGGAGCATTTAAATTTAATTTTTTGCATTTTTCTTCTTTACAATCAATTATTCTCATTGGATTTTTTTCAAATCTCGACTTACAAACTTCACAATATTCGTTTAAATTTGGTCTTATAAAATCTTTCAAAGCTTCTAAATATTTTTTCCTACAATTACCACAACCAATCGAATTTATTTTTAATTCTACATCTTTTATGTTTAGTTTATTTAAAAATAAATTTACCATTTCTATCATTTCAACATCAGCTAAATAACTACCTGAACCTAAAAGTTCCACTCCTATTTGGTGAAATTCTCTTTGTCTTCCTTTTTGCACATTTTCATATCTATACATAGGCATAGAATACCAAAATTTTATTGGTGAAGGTTTACTAGACATACCATTTTCAATATAACTTCTTACAACACCTGCTGTTCCTTCTGGTCTCAAAGCTATACTTCTTCCACCTTTATCATCAAAGATATACATTTCTTTTTGAACAACATCTGTATCTTCACCAACACCTCTTTTAAAGAGTTCAGTTTTCTCTATAACAGGAACTCTTATTTCTTCATATCCGTATTTTTCAAAAGTGTCTTTTGCTATATATTCAATAAATTGCCATTTTTTTATTTCTTCAGGCAATATATCTTTTGTACCCTTAAGTTTTTGAATCATTATTTTCTCCTCCTTTTTATTTTATCTATTTTTTACGTTTTACATCATAAACACTGTCAACTTTTCCAAACTTTCTTATAGCTGTATTTAAGTCTTCTAGGTTTTTTACTTCAATTGTCATTTCAATAATTACGATTTTTTCCTTATTAGATTTTGCTTTAATTTCATTTAAATTTACATCTAATGTAGAAATCAAATTAATTATATCTGATAAAAGACCTTGTCTATCATTTGCAAAAATATCAATATCAACTTTATATGAACTCTTTTTTTCTTCATCCCAGTATACATCTATTATTCTGCCTTCTTCTTGAAATAAATCTTTAATATTTTTACAATCTTTTCTATGAACAGTAACGCCTCTTCCTCTTGTTATATATCCAATAATTTCATCACCTTGAACTGGACTACAACATTTAGAAAGTTTTACTAAACAATTGTCTATTCCTTTAACTATAATACCTGTTTTTGAAGATTTTGGTCTTGTCTCGTTTTTTAATTCTTCAATTTTTTCCTCTACATTAGTATTTTCTTTATTAAATTTTTTATATTCTTCTAATGTTCTAGTAATTATTTTACTTACACCTATTGATCCGAATCCTACTGCTGAATACATTTCATCTAAATTTTTAAAATTATACCTATCAAGCATCGGTGCATAGTACTTTTGAGCAAATAAGTCATCATGACTCATCCCAATTCTTTTTATTTCTCTTTCAACAATTGCCTTTCCTCTTTCAATGTTTTCTTGTCTTTCATTCTTTTTAAACCATTGCATTATTTTATTTTTTGCTGAAGAACTTTGAACAAATTTAAGCCAATCTCTACTTGGACCTTTACTGTTATCACTCGTAATTATTTCTACTATATCTCCATTTTTTAATTTAGTGATTATTGGCATCATTTTGCTATTTATTTTACATCCTGTCATTTTATTTCCAATTTCAGCATGTATTGTATACGCAAAATCTATTGGTGTACTTCCCTTTGGAAGTGTTTTTATTTCTCCTTTTGGAGTAAAAACATAAACTTCATCTTCAAATAATTCTGTCTTTAATGTATTTAGAAATTCTTGAGGATCCTGCATATCTTTTTGCCATTCTAAGCTTTCTCTAAGCCATGAAAGCTTATCTTCTGAAACAACTACATTTGCTTTTTTTCCTTTTAAAAAGCTTTGCTCTTTATATGCCCAATGTGCTGCTATACCAAATTCTGCAATTCTATGCATATTATATGTTCTTATTTGTACCTCAAATGGAGTTCCATTTGGTCCAATTAATGTAGTATGAAGTGATTGATACATATTAGGTTTAGGTACAGATATATAATCTTTAAATCTTCCAGGCATTGGTGTATATAATTCATGAACTACACCAAGTGCTGCGTAACAATCCTTTACAGAGTTAACTAAAATTCTTAAAGCAAATAAATCATAAATCTGGTCTAAGGTTTTATTATCTCTTTGCATTTTTCTATAAATTGAATAAAAATGTTTTGCTCTTCCTGTTATTTCTGCAACAATATGTTCTTTTTTTAGATTTACTCTTATTTCATCTGTTATAGCATCTATAAATTTTAATCTTTCTTCTCTTTTCTTATCTATTCCTTCTGCTAATTCTCTAAATTCCTCTGGATATAAATATTTAAAAGCTAAGTCTTCTAATTCCCATTTTAAAGAATATACTCCGAAGTCTATTTGCAAGTGGAGCATATAATTCTAAAGTTTCCTTTGCATTTGCTATTTGTCTATCTCTTTTTAGATATTTTAATGTTCTCATATTATGAAGTCTATCAGCAAGTTTTATTAATATTACTCTTATATCTTTTCCCATTGCTAAAAACATTTTTCTATAATTTTCAACTTGCTCTTCTTCTGCACTTACATAATTTATTTTTCCAAGCTTAGTAACCCCATTTACCATTTCTGCAATCTCTTCACTAAAATCTTGTTTTAAATCATCTAATGTAATATCAGTATCTTCTAACAAATCATGCATTAAAGCAGCACAAATAGTAGCATCATCTAATCCTAGAGTAGATAAAATATATGCAACTTGAACAGGATGAACTATATAATCTTCTCCTGATAATCTTTTTTGATCTCCGTGATGTAATTTTGCATATTCATAAGCTCTAGTTATAAGTTTAGTATCTGACCTTCTATTATGATTTTTTAGTTCATTAATTATATCTTTAAGATTTTTTTCTACTACTTCTGCCATATTATTTCCCTCTATTTTTATTTAATTTATTTTATAGTATTTTATAAAATTGATTTTCTTAAATCTTTAAGATTTATTTGTACACTTTCAATATTATTAAAATTGTTTATTTCTATGTTTCCTACAATATCTACTTTATCTCCAATTTGATATTTATCTGCTAATTCTCCTAAATTAAATCCTATTGCATTAATTATTGTATTATCATCTTGTAATATTAATTTTAAGTGCTTTCCTTCTGATAATGATCTTATTGAAACTATTTTTAATTTTTTATATATTATTAATGGAACTGGATTTGCTTCACCAAATGGTTCAAGTAGCTTTAATTCCTTTACTAAATCTAAATTTATATCTTTATATGTAATTTCTTCGTCTATTTTCAATTCTTGTACAGGTATTTCTTTTAAATTTTTTGAAACATACTCTTCAAATTCTTTTTTAAATTTATCAAAATTTTTATATTCTAATGTTAATCCTATTGCCATACTATGTCCACCAAAATGTTGCAAATATTTACTACAATCTACTATAGCTTTATGTAAGTCAAATCCTTCAATACTTCTTCCAGATCCTTTTGCTAAATTTCCTTCAAAACATAAAAGAATACTTGGTTTATAGTACTTTTCTGTAATTTTTGAAGAAACTATACCTATTACGCCATGATGCCAATTTTCTTTTCCTAATATTAAACATGATTTATTAATATTTTCTTGCTCTTCTGCTTGAATAGTAGCTTCTTCATATATACTTTTTTCTATTTCTTGTCTTTGCCTATTATATTCTTCTAATTTTTTTGCATAATCTTTAGCTTCAAATGGGTCATTTGTTAAAAATAAATTTAAAGCTACTTCCTGATGTCCCATTCTTCCACATGCATTAATTCTAGGTGATACTCCAAAAGAAATTGCTGTACAGTCTATATTTTTATAACCTGATAAATTTAATATTTCTCTTAAACCTAAATTTTTCGTTTTATTTATTAGCATTAATCCTAATTTAGCAATAACTCTGTTTTCATCTACTAATGGTACTATATCTGAGATTGTTCCAACACATGCTATATCCAAAAATTTCAAGCACTCATTTTCATTTATATTTAATTTTTTACAATATGCCTGTGTTAGTTTAAAGGCCACTCCACATCCTGCTAGCGATTCAAATGGATATTTACTATCTTTTCTTTTACAATCTACTACTGCTATTGCATTTGGCAATATATCTAAAGTTTCATGATGATCTGTGATAATTATATCTAATCCAAGTTTATTTGCAATTTCAACTTCTTCTATAGATGTAATCCCACAATCAACAGTAATTACAAGTTTATATCCATCTTTTGCAATTTTTTCAACTGCTTCTTTATTCAAACCATATCCTTCATCTAATCTATTTGGTATATAAGTATCTAAATCTGCGCCTCTGTCTTTAAAAAATCTTTTTAAAATTGTAGTACTAGTTATTCCATCTGCATCATAATCACCATATATTATTATTTTTTCTTTACTTTCAATTGCTTTATTTATTCTATTAATTGCTTTATTCATATCAGGCATTAAAAATGGATCATAAAAGTCTTCTCTAGTAGGTTTTAAAAATTTTTCAATCTCATCATCTTTTAAATTTTTATGTGATAAAATTTTAGATACTAATTTGCCTAAGTTATATTTTTTTGAAATTTGTTCTGCTCTATCTAAATTTTGCTCTTTTATATTCCATTTTTTGTTCATTAATTATTTCTTTCCTTTCTTGATTTAGAGACAAATTTTTTATAAAGTAAAATAGCAATTTCGTATTAAATATGCCATTATTTTATACCTTTTTAAGATTTTTGGCAATAGTTATTAAGTTGATTAAATTTATTATAAAAAAAATAGTTTTATTTATAAAATAAAACTATTTAAAAATACAAAATCATATTTTTTTATATTATGTTAATTTTTTCATTAATAAATTTTATATGTCAAAAAACTCCGTCCCCATTGACACATTATTCATTTGTTAAAGCTTGTATAGAATTTACAACATCACTTACTCCTGGGAAAATAGCATCTTTTAAATCATTATTTATTTCTATTTTCCAACTTTCATCAACCCTATTTAATTTTAAATCTTTATTAACAGACATTGTTCCTATACTTGGATCTAATAAACATTCATTTAGTAAATTAATGCCTTGCTCATTAGAAATCTCTTCACCATTTATAAACTTTTGATAGATTTTTTGAGTCCATTTTGTAAGTGCATTTCTAAAATTTTTATTAGTGGTATCAACATTTACAGTAACTGTATCTCCTTCTATCGTTACTTTGTTAATTTTATAAGTAAACTCACTAAAGCAATTTTTTTCTAACTCACTCATTTCTTCTCCAATATCTAGTCCCTCAACCAAAGAGTCCATAAGTTCTTCATAATCAAAATATTTACTAACAGTATTTATATCTCCTTTTTTCATTGCATTTAAAGATTTCATAACGGCAAAGTAAGGTGTTCTTAAAAAATATAGAATTCCTGCTACAGCTAAAACAATAATCATTATAACAACAACAAACGTTATCCATTTTTTTGCTTTACTTTTTTTATTTGCTTTTTCAACCTTCTTTTTATCTACTGTAACAGTACCTTTAATTTTTTCATCTTTTTTTACATTATTTTTTTTGCTTTCTTCCATTCCTGAAAATAAATCTTCCGTATTTTCTTTAGAATTTACCTTACTAAAAGATTTTGTATCTATTTTCTCATTTTTCTTTTTGCTTTCTGTTTTACTATCTACTTTTTCCTTTGTTTCTTTCTTTTCTTCTTTTTTATTATCCATAGCACCCTCCAAATAATTTAATTTACTTATATATTACCATAAAAATAAAAAAAATATCAAGTAATTTATTAAATTACAAAATATTCTTTTTATCTTCATATTACTTAATTTATTTAAAAAACACCTAAATGATCTAAAAGAATCTTTAATCCCATTAAAATTAATATTATTCCACCAATTGTTTCTGCCTTATTTTTTAATTTATTTTCAAATCTATTACCTATTATTACTCCAATCCAAGATAATATAAAAGTAATTATACCTATAAATAATAATGGCTTATATATTACTACTTTTAAAAATGCAAATGTCACTCCAATAGCTAATGCATCAATACTTGTAGCTATAGCTAGAAAAAACATTGTTTTAAAAGTAATATCATCATTTATATTTTCTTCATCTTTTTTTAATGATTCTTTTATCATATTTATTCCAATTATTGCAAGAAGTGCAAATGCAATCCAATGATCTATGGAATTTATAGCTTTTTCAAATCTAATTCCCAACATATATCCAATAAACGGCATTAAAGCTTGAAATATTCCAAAATATAAAGCTACAATAATTCCTTTTTTTGTACTGCTATTTTTCATTGCCATACCTTTACATACAGCTACTGCAAAGGCATCCATTGCTAAACTTATACTAATTAAAATAATTTCCAAAAAACTCATATAAAAAATATCTACCTTAAATTTGTTTTTCTTTATTTCATTTAAGTGTATTCGTTTTATTCTTGTTTATTACTTTTATAATTATAAAATATTTATATAACTCCAGCTAAAAGTAATATGATTACAAGTATTCCTAATCCTATTCTGTAATATCCAAAAACTTTAAAGTCGTGCTTTTTTATATAATTCATTAAAAATCTGATTATTAAAATTGATACAATTAAGGAAATTATAGTTCCAACTAATAAAACAGCAATTTCTTCTCCAGTAAATTTCAAACCAAAATCTAATATTTTTAACAAGCTTGCACCTGCCATCGCTGGAATTCCTAAATAAAATGTATACTCCGCTGCTACTGTTCTAGATATTCCAATTAAAAGTGCTCCTACAATTGTCGCACCAGAACGTGATGTTCCCGGAAAAAGTGCAGCTATAAGTTGAAATAATCCTATTATAATTGCATCTTTATAAGTAAGGTCTTTTATATCTGAAACTCGTGGGTCTTTTTTCTTTATATTTTCTATTATAATAAATGCGATACCAACTAAAATTAACATTATAGATATACAAGTTGGATTATAAAAATGTTCATCTGCAAATTCATCTATTCCAAGCAAAACTATTGCAACTGCTGGAATACATGCTACTATTATTTTTCCCCATAAATTAAGAATGTTTTTATCAAATTTAAAACCTTTATCTCCATGTTTCGATTTCTTTCTTTTTAGTGGCCATATTTGTTTAAAGTATAAAATTACAACTGCTAAAATTGCTCCTAATTGTATAACAACTTCAAACATATCCCAAAATCCAGCTGAAAGTCCTTTAAATTTTATAAATGATTCTGCTAAAATTAAATGACCTGTACTACTTATTGGGAGCCATTCTGTAATTCCTTCTATTACTCCAAATACAATTGCTTTTAAAATATTAAACATTTTATTACCCTTTCTTATATTCAATTTATAATTTAATCATAAGTATTTTATTTACATTTAATATTTATTAAATATTTACTTGATTTATTATATTTTCATAAAATTTATTTTAACATTAATAAAAATTATTTACAACATTTTATACTATAAAAAGTG
>CANQMY010000032.1 GCA_947625075.1 uncultured Clostridia bacterium | reverse complement strand
ATAGAATTTGTCCTCATTTGTTTTATACATTGTATATCCACCGGCAAATCCTCTTGGAATTATAGAAACTTCTTTTACATTATCTTGAGTTTCTAGATATCTACTTACAACTGCATGTCCAGCTTCATGATATGCTGTTAATTTTTTATCTTTATCAGAAATTACTTTATCTTTCTTTTCTAATCCAACTGTTACCTTTTTAACTGCTTCTTCAATATCATCATTATTAATTTCTTCATGCTTTTTGCTTGCAGCTAAAATAGCTGCCTCATTTAAAATATTTTCTAATTCTGCTCCACTAAATCCAGCTGTATCTTCTGCTATAGATTTGAAATTAACTTCTTTTGATATTTTTTTATTTTTACTATGAATTTTTAATATTTCTTCTCTATCAGTTATATCTGGAAGGCCAATTGTTATCGTTCTATCAAATCTTCCTGGTCTTAATAATGCTTCATCTAACATTTCAGGTCTATTAGTTGCTGCAATAACAATTACAGATCCATCTGTTTCAAATCCATCCATTTCAACTAATAATTGATTTAATGTTTGGTTATTCTCTGTATCAGCTCCACTATTACTTGTTCTTCTAGATCCTATTGCATCAATTTCATCAATAAATACTATACATGGTGAAATTTTTTGTGCTTTTTCAAATAACTTTCTTACTCTAGATGCTCCAAGTCCTGCAAACATTTCTATAAATTCTGAACCACTTATTGATATAAAAGGAACATCTGCTTCCCCAGCAATTGCTTTAGCTATTAATGTTTTTCCTGTTCCAGGTTTTCCACATAGCAAAACACCTTTAGGAACTCTTGCACCCATTTTAGCATATTTCTTTGGTTCTTTAAGAAAGTCAACAATTTCTATCATTTCTGCTTTTTCTTCTTTTAATCCTGCAACATTTTTAAATGTTATTTTATCTACAGAAATATTAGGGTCATATACTTTTCCCTTATCTCCTAAACCTTGCATTTGAAATAGTACTATTATAAGTGACAACATTATCAAAGTAGGTAAAAATGAAATAATACCTGAACCTATACTTAAAATAATATTTTGTTGTTTTTGAATTAAATCAATATTATTACCTTGAAGTGCTTTTTCTTGTATTAATTCAATAAATGCTTGTATATTTGGAACAATCGCATTCTTTTTATATTTTTCTAATTCTTCCTTATTATTTTCATCTGGTAGCTTTCCAGATTCATCATTATAGGTAACTACAATTGAAGAACTGCCAACAGTCATTTCAACTTTACCTATTTTTCTTTCATCAATATCTTTTATTAGTTGTGTATAAGACACTTTTTTATCATCACTATTTTGCTGAGCATTAATATAAAATGCCATTGCAATTCCAGAAAATACTATTATAAAAATTATTATAAATATTAGTTTTTTCTTAAATTTTCCATCTTGTTTTTTATCATTTTTCTTTTTTTCACTATTCTTAGAGTTATTTAGTTTCTTGTTTTCTTCTTCGTTGAAATTATCTTGCATTATACTATTTTCCTCCTTCAATATTTGCTTGTGGTTCTGGATTGTCTTTTCCTTTTACTTTTCTTTTAACATCATCAAGTTTTTTATCTTTATTTTCATCTGAATCATCTTCGTCTTTATCTTTTTCATCTGAGTCATCTTTATTTTTTTCATCTCTATTTTCAAGATTTTTCTCTAATTCTTTAACCTCAATAGTTGCTTTTATAAGTTGTTTTTTCTTAATTAAATCTGATCTCATAATTAAAATTACAGCAACAATATAAATATAAGAAATAAGTGCATACATAATTTGGAAATATGGCATATAAAAATTATTTAATAAATTTGCACTTGAGTATACTAAATTTAGTATAATCGGTAATGTTAATGATGAAATTGCTATTATTAAAGCTTGAGAATACTTTAATGGTATTTTTGCCATTTTACTAATAATTATAACTAGTAAAGATAATGCTAAAGCATCTATAAATACACTAATAGTATAAATTAAATAATTCATTCCAAACATAGACATAAAAATTGCAATATTAATTTGAACTTTATTATCTTCAAATGCTGAAATTATGCCATCTTTACTTATATTACTTATCTCATTTGTATTTAATAAATTTTCATATTGGAATTCCATTTTGTTTCCTTCTGAAATTATAACAACTTTATTTTTTAAAGCTACTATTAGACTGCCATCAAAATTATCTATTTCTTCCTGATAAGCATTTATCTCTTCTGCTTTGTCATCTAATATAATTTTTATTCCTAAATCTTTTATTGCATCTAAAGTATAATTTTCTTCACTATTTAATTTTAGTCCTTCTGAATCAATTGTAAAATCTGGAACATTTTGAACAATATAGTTAAGAGATTTATTTATTAATTCATTTGTTTTATAAGTCATTATTGCCGATAAAATTAGAGTAAATATAATCATAATTTCTAATAAATATATTATTGATCTTCTCATTTTTTCAGCTATAAGAAGATTATATTTGTCTAAATCTTTAATACTTATTATAATTTTTTTGAAAAATGGTATATTTTTTTCCATTTTCTTTTCCTCCTAATTATTTTTTTCAATTTCAACTCCGTCTATTGTATTTTTAATAATATATCCTTTTTCTTCTATTTTATCTCTTATTTCATCCGCTAATTTAAAATTCTTTTGATTTAGTATTGTTTCTTATTATTTTTCAAGGACTACCTATTTCATTATATGATTTTCTGGTGCTTTTATACAAATAGCAAAATCATACTCTCCTTTCTATTTATTTTAATTAACTTTATTTTCTGTAGCAGTTACATTTTGTGAGCTAGTTTCATTTTTAGCTGAAGTTTGTGTATTAGTAGTTGTATTTTCATTAACTTCATTATTTTTAGGTGATGTTGTATTAGTTTGATTACCTCCTCCACTGTTACCACCGTCAAATTGATTTACTGTAATTTTTATTTCAGAACCCTTTGGAGCTTTTGTACTACTTTGTTTTAAAACAATACCCTTTGACTTGTTTTTGTCATTATCTTTTAATACTGTAACTTTGAATCCAGCTTTTTTTAACTCATCTGTTGCTTGTTTTTCAGTTTTTCCTACAACATTTGGAACATTTATTTTTTCTGCTTCTGTGTGTACATTACATTTTTCTTCTGGAGCTTCTTCAACTTTTTGTTTTGGTGTCCAATTTGCATTTTTTTCTGTATCTATTAACACTCCAAAAGTTTTTTCTTCAACATCTGTACAAAAATCTGTTGCTAATTTTCCTGTTTCTTTACAAATCTTAACTGTTGTATGTCCATCACAATCGTCTGGCATATTATCTTGAGTGAATATTTCACTATATGTATCTGTACAACTACTTGTTGCTTTTTTACCCGTTACTTTGCAAATTGTCAAAGTTTTAATTGTATCTGGTTTTACAAATCTTTTTGATTCTAAGTCTTTATGTATATTTTTCATAACTGGGAACCATATTGCAGATGCAGGGTTACCTACACTTGGATAAAAACTTGCTTTTGCGCCTTTTCCATTTACGTCATAACCATTATCTGCTCCATACCAACAAGCTGCTGCATAATATGGTGTAAATCCACAGAACCATCTATCTGCTCCACCATCTGATGTTCCTGTTTTTCCTGCAACATCCATATTTCTCACTACTCCATTATAGTTTGATGCTGTACCGCTTGTTACTGGTCCTTGTAATATTGTACTTTCTATATATGCATTTTCTTCTGACATTGCTCTTGTTTTTTCTTGTTTAGCTTCTATTACTACATTTCCATTTCTATCAACAACTTTCGTATAGAATGTAGGCGTAATATATACTCCTCCATTTGCAATCATTGCATATCCTGCTGCCATTTGAACTGGTGTTACACTAGGTGATCCTAATGCCATACTTAATCCTGCAGTATCTGCATCTACATCAATTCCAATTTTGCTAAGAAATTCTTGTGATTTTCCAGTTCCCATAATTGATAATAATTTTACTTCAGTAACATTATAAGAATTTGTTATTGCATTTCTTATTGATGTTATTCCTCCATATCTATCTTGATCATTATGTGGTTTATATGTTCCAAATGAAGAAAATGTATCATAAAATAAAGTTGCTGCATTTATAACTTTATTTTCTAATCCTGGTGCAATTGTTACTAATGGTTTAAAAGATGAACCAGGTTGACGAACTGATAGTCCTCTATTTAAACCAAGAGTATCTTGATTTTCTCCTAATGCTCCTACTTCTCCTACAACATAACCTGTTGATGGATTAATAACAACCATTGCTGATTGTCCATATATATTTCTGAATGAATTGCTTGAATATATATACTTAGAATTTGAATATTCAGCTTCCATTATATCTTGTATACCAGTATATACTGTTGTATATATACTATATCCACTATTTATTAATAATTCTCTTGCTTCATTATAACTAATATCATTTGCATCTGAATATTCCTGTGCAATTTGATTTATAGCAGCAGCTGTATGGAAAGAAATATCACTATTTCCATTTGATACTTCACCCTTCTCAAATGTTAATCCTACTTTTGTTTCATCTACTGCAGCATTATATTCTTCTTCTGTTATTTTTCCTAAATCTTTCATTTTTGCTAAAACATTAAGTGTTCTTGTTTTTATTTTTTCTCCATTATCTGTTTCTCCAAATGGGTTATATAAATTAGGAGCATGATTTATTCCAGCAATAAAAGCTGTTTGTGCTATTGTTAAATCTTTTGCAGTTTTGTTAAAATAATAATTCGATGCTGACTCAACTCCTCTAACTTCTAATCCATTTGAACTTCCTAAATAAATCCTGTTCAAATATCTTTCAAGTATTTTATTTTTGTCGTTAAACATTTTTTCAACTTGTACTGCTCTTGACCATTCTCTTATTTTTCTTTCTATACCTTCTAATCCGCCTCTTTCGTCATCCTTCATTGTAATTTTTATAAGCTGTTGGGTTATAGTACTACCACCAAATGATCCTTTTCCAAAGCTAAATATGTAATCTGCTATTGCATGAAGAGTTCTTTTTATATCAATTCCATTATGTTCATAAAATCTTTCATCTTCTATTGCTACAAATGCTTCTGGAAATTTTCCCATCTCATCTATTGTTACTTTTTTATTTATTTCATC
Organism: uncultured Clostridia bacterium; assembly: GCA_947625075.1. Classification (GTDB taxonomy): domain Bacteria; phylum Bacillota; class Clostridia; order TANB77; family CAG-508; genus CAG-793. The sequence goes on along the minus strand of CANQMY010000032.1, from coordinate 4,417 downwards.
ACCTGTTAATGTATTTATAAGTTTTCCTTCTACATCATAAATTAATGCCCCTGCATCAGATAAAAGTTGATCTTCTGTTAATGCCCATCTATCTGTTTTAAATATTGCAACAACTGCTGCAATAGCAGCAATAATTAATATAAGTATTGCAATGAAAAATATTTTAATAAATAATCTAAGTTTTGGATGTTTTTTCTTTCTTTTCTTTTCTTTTTTATTATTTTTCTTATCAATCCTTTTCATATCTTCATCCTTTTCAATATTTATGTCTTCACTTTTAAATACTTTTGTATTCATATTTTCATCACTGTCAATTAAATTTACATTTAAATCATCTGAATTATATAAACTTTCATTATCCTCATTATTTTCATTTTCAGATTCATGTAAATACTTATACACTTCATCTTGTATATCATTATTTGAACTTTCTTTATCATTATTTTCATTAAAGTCTTCAAAATTCATTGTTATTGTATCATCCATTAATTCGTTTTTTTGTTCTTTTTCATGATTTAGATGATTTTTTTCATGTTTTGGTTTTCTATTTTTTTTCATATATACCTCCATTTAGGTAAATCGATATGTATATTATATTACAAATGATTATAGAATACAACATTTAAATTAAATAAATTAATTTAAATTAAACTGATTAAAATCAATATCACCTGTTAATATTTCAGCACCATTTTTTATAAGATTATTAGTTCCTTTTGAAGATTCTGAAAATATATTTCCAGGAACTGCATATACATTTCTCCCTTGCTCCAGTGCATAATTTGCTGTAATTAATGCTCCACTTTTTTCCCTTGCTTCAACTATAATCGTTCCAATTGCAAGGCCACTTATAATTCTATTTCTTTTTGGAAAATACTCTTGTTTTGGTTTAGTATTTATTGGATACTCACTAATAACTGCTCCTCCGCTTTTTTATTATTTCTTTAGCTAAACTTATATTTTCTTTTGGATAAATAATATTTAAACCATGTGCTACTACTGCAACTGTTTTTCCTCCTGCTTTTAAACATCCAATATGTGCATATTTATCTATTCCTCTAGCTAGTCCACTTACAATAATTATATTTTGCTTTGCTAATTTATATGCTATTAATTCTGATGCTTTTTTTCCATATTCACTACATTCTCTACTTCCAACAATAGCTATAGATTTTCTTCTTAGTATTTCTTTATTTCCTAATACATATAATGTCTTTGGTCTATCATTAATTTCATGTAATAAATATGGATATTCAATATCTGATTGTTCTATTGTTTGGATTTTAATTGTTTGATTTTCTATTTTGCTTCCTCCATTTCAAATTTAAATAATAAAAAAAGATGTCTTTTCTAAAATATAAAAAAATTGGGAAGTTTTAAAAATTTAACTCCCCTTTATTTTTTATTTATCTAACCATTTTTTATATTCATCTAGTATTTTTTTAGAAACTTCTTCAGGTGTCATATTTGATGTATCTACAACTAAATCATAATTTGACATATCATCACGATTTACACCATATTCTTCTATCCATCTTTTTGTTTCTTCTTTATGCCTATATAAAATTCTTTCTTTTGCTTCTTCTAAACTACTAAATGGTTCCGTATCTTTTCTTGCGTTATCTTCATATGCTCTTTTCACAGCAATATCAATGTTAACTTTTAAATATACTTTAAACGAATCTGGTATAGCATACCACCCAAGTTTTGCATCTACAATTAAATTATCATGTTCTTCTGCATATAATGTTGCACTTCTTTCAATTTCTCTATCTAATTCTGGATGCTCATTAAGATATGTTTGAAATTCTGTAATAGACATTCCTTTTTCTTGTCCTAATTTTCTTACATACTGCCCATTTCTATAAATTTCATATCCCAATGATTCTTTTAATAAGTTTGACGCTGTTCCCTGTCCACTTGCATGATCTCCAGTAATTGTAATTATATGTTTTTTTTCCATAAAAACTCCCACATTTTTAATTATTTTCTACATTTTCTATTTCATTATTGTTTTCAACTTCAGAAATATCCTCTTTTTTTTCTAATTCTTTATCCCATTCATTTTGATCATAAATTTTAACTTTATCCTCTTCTATTTCGTCTGCAGCAAGAGTAACAGGTGATACATCATCTTTTTCTGTCATTGGTTTACTACCGTTTGAAATCTGTCTAGCTCTTTTAGCTGTAGCTATAACTAAGCTATATCTATTCTCTGCTTTTTCAAGCAATTCAATAACTGTAGGTTTTACTATCATATTTTTACTCCTTTTATTTTATAATAAATATATATTATTTTAACATTTTAATATTTAAAAGTCAAATATTTCCAATGTTTTTACTTTTTTTCTTTTTTTAAAGCTAAAACTAAATTTTTTATTAAATAATATATTGTAAATACTACAACAAATATTGCAAAAACATAATTTATATTTTCATTTTGCTTATTAACAAAATCTAATGTAATTACAGTTGATATTGCCATTGCTAAAATTTCTAATCCATGCATTGCAAAAGAAAAATTATCTTGCTTATAAGAAATTTCAAATATAATTATTGAACTTAAAACTTCTATTAAAATTAAAACTTTTAAATCAGTTATAAATTTTATTGTGCTAATTAGGTCTTTTCCTATTATTAATACTATAAAATAAATTAATATTGAGATTGCAATTAATGTATTTTTTAATATTTTTTTATATTTTAATTGAGTTTTTTTACTTGATTTTTTTTCCTTTTTATTTTGTTTAATTTCATTTTTTATTGTATCTAATTCATTTTTATTTATTGCATTTTGATTTATCAAACTATTTTTATTAATTTCTTTAGCAAGTTCTGCTTCTTCACTTACATTTTCCACAAATGCAATTAATTCATCTGTTTTTCTTTTATCATTTTTATCTATCTTTGGATTATCTTTATTTATATTTTTATTACTCAAATTTTTCTTTTCTGAAGTATCTAATTTTTTTTCATTTTTTGCTTTATTACTTGATGAGGGTTGTTTTTCTATCTTTTTTGTAGCTGTTTTCCCTTTAACTATTTTGCTTTTTGTAGATGTTGCTGTTTTAGTTGACTTTGAAGTTGATGGTATTTTTGTTTCAGATTCTTTTACTTTTGAAGATACTTCCTTTTTATTTTTTTTAGTTTGAGAACTGTTTGAATTTTTATCTTCTATATTAATTTTTGTATTTTTCTTTTCCATTTATTTTTCCTTTCAAACATTTTATTTTATAATTCATATTCATAAATAATCATACTTAACATTGCTAAGGATGCTGTTTCTGTTCTTAAAATTCTTTTTCCTAAACTTGCAACTTTAACATTTTCTCCATTAAGATTTTTTACCTCATCAAAGCTTAATCCTCCCTCTGGTCCAACTATTAAGGCAATTTTTTTTGCGACTTTGTTTTTAGTAAGTACATCTTTTATAGTAGTTTTATTTTCATCTTCATAAGCAATTATTACTAAATCAAATTCTTTCAAAATCTCTTTAAGCTTATTTATGTTAATTACTCCGTTTATTTTAGGTATAATAGTTCTTTTACTTTGCTTTGCAGCTGCTTCTGAAATACTTTGCCATCTTTCTATTTTTTTATTCTCATCTTTAATTTTTACAATACAATTTTTCATTTCCACTGGAGTTATTTCGTAAATTCCTAATTCAACTGCTTTTTGAATAATCAATTCCATTTTATCTGATTTAGGTAATCCTTGAAACAGTGTAATATTTGGTTTTAGCTCTGTCATATCAACTTTTTCAATTATATTACATAAAACTTCTTCCTTTTGTAAACTAATAATTTCTGCTATATATCTTTCTGCTGTTTCTTTATTACAAACATATATCTTTTCTCCCTTTTGCATTCTGAGTACATTTGAAATATGTTTTGAGTCTTGACCTATGATACTAACCCTATTTTTTTTTATTTGATTGTTATCTACAAAAAAATTATACATTTTACGATAATCCCCATTCATCTTCATAAGAAGATATTACACTATTTATTTTTTCTTCCTCTTCTTCTATCTTTTTTTCTTGTTTTTCTGTTGCATTAGATATTTCCTTTATTACAGAATTATTATCTAATAATGCCATATTAAGTGATATACCAGCAAGAATTGCCATTATTCCAACTGTTACAACTAATGCAATTAATGTTATTCCTCTTTCGTTTTTCATTCCTAATTCCTTTCAAATGAAAATTTTTTTCATATAAATAATATCATATTTTTTATTATTTATTCAAGTATTTTTACATATAAACTAAATTTACTTAAAAATATTTTGAAAAATCAGTTGACATTTCTAAAATAATTTAGTATACTAAGAAAGTCAAAGATAAATGGTCGCTTAGCTCAGCTGGGAGAGCATCTGCCTTACAAGCAGGGGGTCATAGGTTCGAGCCCTATAGCG
>CANQMY010000031.1 GCA_947625075.1 uncultured Clostridia bacterium | reverse complement strand
CTTTTAGTTGTAATTAAATACTGTGTTCCGATTATTGTGTTTAATCCAATAAGCAAAATTATTGGGCTTATTACATTCATTATTATTGATACTTTGTCATATCCTGCTCCAAAAAATACTGGTACAAAGTTTTTAGATACTGCAATAATTCCAAAAATCATTGGATATGCTAATAGAAATACAAAATTAAATGATTTTTTCATATAATCTTGTACTTGTTCTTTTTTTCCTTCTGAAAATTTGCTTGCAATTCTTGGAAGCATTACTGTTCCTAAAGATGTAATTAATGTTAATACCATTCTAACTACTTTTTGACTTTGTTCATAAAAACCTACCTCAGATTTGTCTGGTATTATATTTCCTATCATTGTTTTGTCTAACAAAGTATATACTTGCATTGCAATTTGTGGAATAAAAAATGATATTGTAGGTTTAATATGTCTTAATATTTTAAGTTCATTTATTTTTACTTTTTGTATATATTTTGGTAAGTATAACCATAAAGAGAGATTTCCAAGTAAAACTGAAAGTGCATAAATAATTATATACTTATATAAATCATCTTTTGTTTTTACTAAACAAAAGATTGCAATTACACTTGTTATTTTAACTATTGTATTTATTTTTATTGTTTTCTTAAATTGTTCTAATCCTTGAAAAAACCAACTTATATCAAAGCAAGTTCCAATAAGTTCTAATAATAAAATTTTATAAAATATACTATATGTACTTTCTTTTGCAAACATAAAATAAAAGCAAATAGTAGATATAGTCATAGTAACAAATTTTAATATTAAAATTTCCCAAAATATTTTACTACATTCTTTTTTATTTTTCTGTCTATAAGCAATTTCTCTTTGCCCATATATTGTCATTCCTAATGTTCCAAATGTTATAAAATATGCTGAAATAGATATTACATAACTATATATTCCTATTTTTTCAGCACCTAAAACTCTTGATATATATGGAGCAGTTAGAAGTGGTAAAATAAGGATCAAAATATGATATATTAAATTATATATGTAATTCTTTTTTACTGATTCTTTCATTTTCGTTCCTCTTCTTTTAACTCATCTTTCTGAAATATTGTTCTATAAGGGATAGTTTCATCCATTCCTTTACGAATATAGTCGTTGTACCATATTCCTATATTAAGTGCTAGAAATGCAGTTATAATTGAAATAAATACAAATTTTTTATCTTTCCACTTTTCATAGAAAACTTTAATATAAAATGGAAATAAAATTACTTCACTAATTTGAAAATAATGAGATATTCTTTCTCCATGTGTTTTTGTCAAATATGCTAACAAATATAAAATACAACTTACTATAGTAAAGCAAAATAGAAGTGACATTTTTTTATCATTTTGTATAGTTTTTATCATGAAAAAATATGGTATTATACAAGGTATAACTATTTTTACAAAATAAGCTAGTCCTATACGATATTTTCCTATATTTTTAAAATATCCTCCATACTTTTGTAATATTGGATATTGTTGCATAAAATTATATATTGATTTTAGATTTAGTAATAATGCAATTAAACAAATAAAAGTTATAAGTGATACATATTTATATTTACTATTTGAATAAATTGGTCTAACAAAAATTGCAACAAGCATCATTAATGCTGTTGTATGGAATGATGCTGCGAGTAATACACAAATTATATATTTTAATGTTTGAAGAAAATAATATAATGCATATTTTTTCTTTTCTTCATCTTCTTTTCTTTCTCTTAAATTTAAATATTTAAATCCAAAGAACACTATTGCAACAGCAATCATTTGTCTTACTAAGTTAAATGATCTTTGATAAAATAAAATTAAAAAGAAAAACCATGCAAGAGTTGTGCTTACTTTATCTTTATAATTTCTTATTCCGAAATATGTAAATGCAACTGTAATAAGTGACGCTAAAAACATTACTATATTAAAGTCTCCATTTACTAAAATTACTAACTTATTTAGTAATATATATCCTATTTCTATTGTTCTTCCTCTATTTGTATAAACTCCTTCTTTTACACTTTCAAATATAGGCTTATATACATTTAATTCATCTGTTCCAACTCCATATCTTAATCCGCCTATTATTGCTGGAAATAATATTGTACAAATAACAAGTATCCATACAATCCATTTCTTATCTGTCTTTTTTTCTACTAATTCTGTTATTAAAGCAATTGCGGTTGATATTAATATTATTGCCACATAAGATACCATTTTATTTTCCCCTTTACTTTATCCCTTCTGAATTTTCTTTATTATTTTAGTTAAAATTTTATATGGAATTCTACCTAAATATGATATGTAAAATAATGTTTTTGATTTTTTATTTACTTTACTATTTTTTAAAATTCCTTTCCTATATTTTTTTATATTGTTAGTTGCTTTTTTTAAATATTCCTTATTTTCTTTTTTATTAGGAACTTTATACCATAAACTTAATGAATGTTTAGCTACTAAAAATTCCGCTGATTTTACTATATTTTTATGATTTTTTTCAATTTCTTTTAATATTTCTTCTGTATAAAGTAATATTGCTTCTATATTAGATTTCTTTATGTCACTATGTATTATGCTTCCTTTTCTTAACAAGTAATTATATTTACATTCCGGTATATATACTAATTTCTTTGCTTTTAAAAATAGCTTATATGTTAATTCTAAATCTTCATATTGTCTATTTATTTTATATCTACATCCCTCAAAAATATCTTTTTTATATAACTTTCCCCAAGGACTATGTCTCATGTAATTATAATAAAAAAGATTTTCTACAGCTTCTTCATTATTCATAACTAAAATATTATTAATTCCAAAAGTCTTCGTATAAGATTTATTTAAATTTTCTTCTATAAATTTGCAATTGCACATACTTATATCTGCATTTTCATTTTTTAAATATTTATAAAGCGTTTCTAGATAATCTTCATCAATATAATCATCACTATCTACAAACGCTAAAAAATCTCCACTTGCACTATCTAGTCCTAAGTTTCTTGCATAACTTACTCCTTTATTTTCAGTATGCAAAGCTTTTATTCTATTATCTCTTTTTTTATATTCCTCTATAATTTCATAAGACTTGTCGTTCGATCCATCATTTACAATTATTAGTTCTATATTTTTATATGTTTGATTTAATATACTTTCTATACATCTAGTTAAATATTTTTCTGAATTATATACTGGAACTAAAACACTAATTTTTTCTTTTTCCATTAAATCCTCTTTTAATCTTATATTTTTATCATTTCACCAAGTTTTATGCTTGCTTTTTCTGTATATTGTTTTGATAAACAACCTGCTGGAGTAAATGTCATTTCTCCAAAAATTGGTTGATTATTATAACTATAAAAATCAACTCTCACAAATTCAAATGGTTTAGATAATTTTTCTGCATATTCATATATTTTATTTAAACTTTCATTTTTATCCAATTTAAAATTTTTAATTTCTTCTTGAGAAAGGTTATTTATTTCTGGCATTAAATTCCAGTCTTTATCTAAAAAATATTTTTTTGGTTTTCCTAAATTTCTTTCAATACATACCATACAAAACTTTGGCACGCCATTAAAACAATATATTTTATAATCTTCTATTGCATTATTATCTTTAGATTCCAAAAATTTTTCACAAATTATTTTCTTTTCTATTCCTTTATATTGTACTTCTGCAACATATTTCCAGTAATCACTTTTCATCCATTTTCTAAGTTTTCTTTTTGTTTTTTCTACATCTAACTTATTTTTATTTTCACAGATAATATTATATCCAGATGCATGATTACATTTTAATACAAATTTATTTGGCAATTTATCAAAATTTATTTCATCAACCGAATCATATACGTCTATTAATTCATTTAAAATTTCTTCACATCCACAATCTTTCACATATTCTCTTACTTTATATTTATCAGCACATTTTGTAACAAGCTTATTATCTGCATATTTGTTTAATTTTAAATACATTAATTTTTCATTGAATGTTTTTGGATTTTTTAAATTTAATTTTTTATGCATTTTTACTAAATAATATATTTTACTAGTTAACACTGGTGAGAAGTTAGATATAATTCCCATTATGTTTCTAAATAATTCTCTAAAATATTCTTTCATTTTTTTTACAAAATTTCCTTACACTTATAATAATTCATTAATTTGATTTTCTATGCTACTTATTAATTTTTTATTATTCGCTTCCCATTTTATAGGAACATAATCTTTCATACTAGTAATTGTATCATATAAATCCTTCATATCTAGCACTATTGGTATCTTATATTTATAGTTAAATAATTCTGCTAATTCTGTTTGATGATTATCAACATGTTCACCATATTTTTTTAGTCTAGGAGCTATTATTAGTTTTTTTCCTTTCTTTAATGCCCCTATTATACTTCCTGTTCCACTATGTGTTATAATTATATCCGCTTTTTCTATTATTTCATCTATCTCGCTTTGAGGTTTTAAAGCAAATGTTGTATAGTTTTTAGGAGTATACTCACTATATACACACTGAATTATCACATCATCTTTTGATAATTTACCTTCTTCAATTAACTTATCTAATTCTTTTAACATCCTATCGAATTGAAATTTTTGAGTTCCTAATGTTATAAAAATCATTTCTACATCCTTTTTCTATTATAATTTTTTTAATATATACCACCTTCAAAATGTGCTTTAGGATAAAATTTCTTCATTTCTTCCCATTGAACATAAAATTCATCTGCAAATTTATATACTATTCTTCCTGTTAAAGTTGGACTTGATATTTTTGCAAATGATTCTATAAATAAAACTTTACCACCTAACAGTTTTACCATTAAACATACAAATGTTGTTGCACCTGCTCCTGTACTAATTACAATATCAGGATTTTTAACTAAAATTATAAATACAGTTTTTATAATATTTAAAGAAAATTTAAATATAAAATCTATATTTTTTCTTTCTTGTTGCATTAAAAAATTAACTTTATATGATTTTTTTACATCTTTAGAAGATTTATTTTTTTCTGTTATAATAAATGTATTATATTTATCAGTCATCTTAAATAGCTGTTTTAGCTGCATAAAATGTCCTCCGGCAGATGATGTTAAACATACTTTTATTTGCTTATATTTAATATTTAAATAAAGTTCTTCTATTTTATTTATTTGTTTTTCTATATTGAATTTTTCTTCTATTTTTTTTCTTGCATTATTTCCAAGTTTTTTTCTTAGTTTTTCATCATTGATTAGTTTTAAAATATTTTCTTTTAGTTCTTCTATATTGCCAGGTTCTATTAATATACCATTTTCATTATTCTCAATAATTTCTGGTATGCTTCCTATATTGGTTGTAATAACTGGCAATGAATAACTCATAGCTTCTAATACAGACATTGGCATTCCTTCATTATAAGATGGAAGAATATATATATCTGCTTTATTTAATAAATCTTCTTTTTCTTTGCTATTTACCCAATCTTTTACTTCTACAATTTTCTCTATATTTTCTTCTTTTACTAAGTTTCTTACTTTTTCTGTTTCACCGTCTCCTGCAAGTGTTATTTTTATGTTTTCATTTTCTAGTTTTTTAGCTACTTTTAATATGTCATATACACCTTTTCTTTCTCCTAGTCGTCCTAAAAATAAAATATTTAATGTATCTTTATTTTCTTTTTCTTTAATTTCTGGTAAACTTACTGCATTATAAAGTACAACAATTTTTTCTTCTGGAACAATCTTAGAAAAAAATGCTTTCCAACTTTCTGATAATACAATTATTTTTTCAGCTTTATTTAATATTTTGGTAATATATTCCTTTTTGCTTGATTTTTCATAAAACTTATCAAAACAAGCACCGTGCATATGTATAATTATCTTTACATTAAGTAATTTTAATATATTTACTATGATTGATTTTCTATAAAAGCTACCATAAGATGCTATATGTATATGACCTAAATCAATTCTATAAATAATTTTATATAGAAAAATCTTGAAAATAGCTGGAATAAAGTATAATACTTTTCTCTTATTTTTGTATGTAGAAATATGTTTAATATTATACTGTTCCTTTATTCTAGAATTTTCTATTTGTTCCATCACTGTGACCATTCCACCTTTGTCTTTAAGAGATGGTCCTATATCCAATATTATTTTTTTCTTTTTATGATAAATTCTTTTTGCAATTATTAATATTACTATTAACAGCAAAATGGCTAGTAGACAATATATCACTGTCATTTTGATTTCATCCTTTCTAATTTTGCATATAATATTAATATGAAATTTTACTATTATTCTTTATATCCTGTTTTTGTTACTATTTCGTCACTTATTGTTTTTATTTCTTCTGGTAATGTATAGTTCTCATTTCCAAATATTTCTTTATGAAGTTTTATTACATTACTTTCTAATGTTGTTGGTACTCCATACCATCTATCTAATGTTATACCTTTAGTATCATATGGCCATCCCATACTATCTGTAAAAGTTGTTTTAAATAATGTTGGTAATAATGATATTATATCTCCTGATGATAAATTTGTACTTATTTTTGGAATTATTAAATTTACCAAATTATTTAATTGACTTAAACTTAAAGTTTTTGCTTTTGTAACCATTGCTTCTAAAACAGTTCTCATTCTTTCTGTTCTTTTATAATCTCCTCCTGAGGTATACCTTATTCTTGAATATGCAACAGCTTGAATACCATCTAATCTTTGATTTCCTGCACTTGTTATGTGTCTAGATGATTTATTTAGTAATTCATTAAGTCCATCAATATAATTATTTATATACTGTATTTCTTCTTTTGTTACATTTATTGTAACTCCACCTATTGCATCTACTGCTTCCATTACTGCATCAAAATTTACTGTAACATATTCTTTTATATTTAAATCAAGATTTGTGTTTAATGCTAATAATGTATTTTGAGGGCCTCCAAATGCATAAGCATGTGTAACTTTATCTAATACTTTTTTTCCATTTTCTACAATTTGTAAATATGTATCTCTATAAACTGAAATTAATCTAACTTCGCTAGTTTCTTCGTTTATACTTGCAATTATAATACAATCGCTCCTATTATTGTAAGACTCATAATTATCTTCTCTGGTGTCAACTCCAAGTAGTGCTATATTTCTATATTTTTTTAAATTTTTTAAAGATTCCTCATCTATTCCTATTTGATTTTGGTCTATTTGTTCTTGATTCATTCCTCCTAGTAATGAATTAATATATGTCCATCCCCCTGCTAAAATTGCTAACGCAATTATAACTATAATTACTAAAATTATAAATATAATCTTTATAGCTTTTTGAATTCCTGTTTTTTTAGTTTTATTTTTTGACATTTTTATTTCCTTTCCTATTTTTTCAGTCGTTTTATGTAACTATTTTAATAAAAATAGTTTCTTTTAGATTATATATCTTTAAAGCTTGTTTAGTCAACTAAAAATTACAATTAAATAGATACAAAAAGAGCAAATTAAAGTAAAACTTTTATCTACTTTAATTTACTCCATTCATTTTATTTAATTCAATTATCCGAATATTCCTTTTTTCTTTATTGGCGGTTGTTCGTTCATTGTTCTAGCAAGTGCAACAAATAGTTCTCTTTGCTCTTTAGAAAGTCTTTTAGGAGTTTGAACTTGCACTGTAAAAATTAAATCTCCAGTATAACTAGAATTTAATTTTTTAAATCCTTTTCCTCTTATAGTAAATTTGCTTCCTGATTGCGTTCCTTCTTGAATGTCATAATCCACATCTTCTCCACCAACTGTTGGAACTTTTATTTTTGCTCCTAAAGTTGCTTGAGTTATTGTAATTGGTATAGTTAATTCTATATTATCACCATTACGTGTAAATATGCTACTTTTTCTTACCTTAACATCAACGTAAATATCTCCATTAGGACCACCATTTTTTCCAGGTTCTCCTTTTCCTGTTAATATTAATGTTTGACCATCTACAATTCCTGCTGGAATATCAAATTTTATCTTTACATTTTTTCTTATAGTTCCTTTTCCTTTACAAGTTTCGCATGGTTCTTTTATTATTTTTCCTGTAGCTCTACAATTCTCACAAGGTCCTACTGTTTGGAATGATGCAAATCCACCTATGGTTTGATTTTTCTTTACTTGACCTGTTCCATGACATATTGGACAAGTTTCAACTTTAGTTCCGTGGTTTTGCCCCAGTACCATCACAATCATCACATTTTACATTTTTGTTTATTGAAAATTCTTTTTTTGTACCTTTAAATGATTCTTCAAAACTTATATCAACATCATATCTTAAATCTTGACCTTTTTGAGGAGTATTTGTTGCTCTTGTTTTTCTTCTAGAACCTCCTCCAAATATTGAAGAAACAAAGTCATCAACTACATCATCAAATCCAAATCCGCTAGTTGTATATGTATATGATCCATTACCAAATCCACCGAAACCATTTCCGAATCCGCCAAATCCACCAAATCCGCTTCCTCCAGCTCCGCCAAATTGTGGTCCATCAGCGCTACCAAATTGATCATAATTTCTTTTCTTATCTGGATCTGATAAAACAGAGTAAGCTTCTCCTACTTCTTTAAACTTTTCTTCTGCTTCTTTTCTGTTATCTGGATTCGCATCCGGATGCCATTTTTTTGCTAATCTCCTATATGCTTTTTTTATTTCATCATCAGACGCATTTTTATCTACGCCTAAGACTTCATAATAATCCTTTGCCATCTTTTCCTCCAACTTAATTTTATGACATTATTAAATCTTGAGGTTGGATTTTTTTCTCCAACCTCATTTTTATATAGATTTTTATTTCTTTAATTATTCTTTTTCTTCTTCACTTGTTGTTTCAGTTGCATCATTATTTGATTCAGCTGATGAACCGCCTTCTGAATTTGTTTCTGTTTGAGTAGCATCTGCATTATTTGCTCCTGCTCCAGCTGTTTGACTATATAATTTTTCTGATATTGAATAAAATACTTGTGTTAAGCTTTCTGTAGCTTTTTTAATTTCTTCAACATCCTTTCCTTCTAATGCTTTATTTACTCTGTCTATTTCTTCTTTTGCCTTTGATTTTTCTTCATTACTAATTTTATCTCCAAGCTCATCTAATGTTTTTTGGCAATTATAAACTAAGCTTTCTGCATTATTTCTAACTTCTATTTCTTCTTTTCTCTTTTTATCTTCAGCACTATGTGCTTCTGCATCTTTAACAGCTTTATCAATTTCTTCATCTGTTAAGTTTGTGCTTGCTGTAATTGATACTTGTTGTTTATTTCCTGTTGCCATATCTTTTGCAGATACATGAACTATACCATTTGCATCTATATCAAATGTAACTTCTATTTGTGGTACTCCACGAGGAGCTGGTGCTATTCCTGTTAATTGAAATCTTCCCAATGTTTTGTTATCTGCTGCCATTTCTCTTTCTCCTTGAAGTACATGTACTTCAACAGAAGTTTGTCCGTCAGCTGCTGTTGAGAATATTTGTGATTTTTTAGTTGGTATTGTTGTATTTCTTTCAATTAATTTTGTTGCAACTCCACCATATGTTTCAATTCCAAGTGATAGAGGCGTTACATCTAATAAAACTAAGTCTTTAACATCTCCAGAAAGTACTCCACCTTGAATTGCTGCACCTATTGCAACACACTCATCTGGGTTTATTCC
>CANQMY010000030.1 GCA_947625075.1 uncultured Clostridia bacterium | reverse complement strand
CAATAAGTAGTAACTTTTGTGTGGGGTACTCTAGAATAAGGAAATACATCATGCCTTTATTATTAATAAAGTTAGGAGGATTAAATGGAATATACTGCTCTTTATAGAAGATTTAGACCAATGACCTTTGGTGAAATGGTTGGGCAAGATCATATTACTAAAACATTAAAAAATCAAGTAATAGCTGATAGAGTAGGACATGCTTATCTTTTTACTGGTTGTAGAGGTTGTGGAAAAACATCTTCTGCAAAAATCTTAGCAAGAGCAATAAACTGTTTAAATCCAAAAGATGGAGAACCATGTAATGAATGTAGTGTTTGTAAAGCAGCATTGGATGGATCTTTAACAGATATAGTTGAAATGGATGCAGCATCAAATAATAGTGTAGATGATATTAGAGCAATAAGAGATGAAGTAAACTTTTTACCTACAGTTGCAAAATATAGAGTATATATAATAGATGAGGTTCACATGCTTTCAACAGGAGCATTTAATGCTTTGCTAAAAACATTAGAAGAACCACCTAAACATGTAAAATTTATTTTAGCAACTACTGAACCACAAAAGCTTCCTGCAACAATACTTTCGAGATGTCAGAGATTTGACTTTAAAAAAATACCAGCTTCAGATATAGCACAAAATTTAAAAAAAATATGCATGGAATGCAAAATAGATTATACTGAAGGAGCAATCAACTTAATTGCAGAATTATCTGAGGGAGCAATGAGAGATGCTTTATCAATATTAGAAAGATGTGCGCAAGACGGTGAAAATAAAATTAATGAAGAAAAAATAAAGGAATTAGTAGGAATTCCAAAATTAGAATATATATCTGATATTACAGAAAAAATATTTGAAAAAGATGGTCAAAATGCATTATCTATAACAAAAAAAATAATAGATGAAGGAAAAGATATAAATAACATACTTTGGGAAATGATAAAATATGTTAGAGATATTTTAATATATTCTTCTACAAAAGAATTATCTAATATATACACTGAACAAGATTTAAAAAAAATAGATGAATTATCTAATAAAGTCAATAATGAAAGATTATTAAAAATAATATATAGTTTATCAGAACTTGAAAATAGTATAAAATGGTCTTCACAAAAAAATATAGTATTTCAAGTTGGAATATTAAAATTATGTGGTAATGAAACAATGCCATTAGAAGAAAGAATAGAAAAAATAGAAAATTCTTTGAAAAATGGTATAGTTAAAGTTGCAAGCACTTCAAATGGAGATTTAACGAAAAATAATATACAATCAAACAAATCCACAACATCTAAACAAAATGTGGATAATAAATCTCAAAACCATGGGGCAGGTTCTGCTAAATTTGTATCAAAATCAGGTAATGATTTTTGGAATAATGTAATAGAAACATTAAAAGAAGAAAGAATGCCAATGCTTTATTCTAATTTAGTTAATTCAAAAGGGATTTTGCTTGATGATATGACAGTTGGAATAGAATTCCCAAATGGTTTAAATAGTTTTGGAAAAAGTGTAATTGAAAGACCAGAAAATATGGCAGAGATTAAAAGATTAGTGTCAATGGAATTAAAAAAAGATATGAGAATAAAATTAATAGATAATAAAGAAGGTAAAAATACTAATCAATCAAATTCAGGAGATATTAATTTAGGAATAGAAATTAATATGATAGATGAATAAAAAAAATAAGGAGGTAAAATTATGTCAAGAGGAGGATTTCCAGGAGGAATGGGAGGATTTGGAGGACTTAATATGAACCAAATCATGAAACAAGCAAAAAAAATGCAAGAAGAAATGGAAAAATCACAAGAAAATTTAGCTAGTCAAACATTTGAAAGCACAACAGGTGGTGGAGCTGTATATTGTAAAGTAAATGGTGGAAAAGAAATATTAGAAATAAAAATAAAAAAAGATGTTGTTGATCCAGATGATGTTGAAATGTTACAAGATTTGATTCTAACATGTGTTAATGATGCATTAAAAAAAGTTGATTCTGCAACAAATGCTGAATTTGGAAAATATAATATACCAGGATTGAACTAAAATTAGTTATACAAGGAGAAACAAATGTCATACTATTCGCCATCAATAGAAAAATTAATAGAAAGTTTTGAAAAATTACCAAGCATAGGAAATAAAACTGCTATCAGACTTGCTTTTTATATGCTTAATGCGAGTAAAGAAGAAACAGATAATTTTATAAAAAGTATACAAGATGCTAAAAATAATTTGAAATTATGTTCAAAATGTTTTAATATATCAGATACAGATCCTTGTGATATTTGTTCTGATGCTAAAAGAGATAATACAAAAATATGTGTTGTTGAAGATGTGAAAGATGTTGTAGCAATAGAAAAAATACATGAATATAAAGGGTTATATCATGTTTTACATGGTTCTATTTCTCCAATGGATGGTATAGGACCAGATGATATAAAAATTAAAGAACTTCTTGCAAGATTGATGGAGGGAACAGTTAAAGAAGTAATTTTAGCTACAAATCCAAAGGTAGAAGGCGAAGCAACGGCAATGTATATTTCAAAATTAATTAAACCAATGGGAATAAAGACAACAAGACTTGCTCATGGTATTCCAGTAGGAGGAGATTTAGAATACACAGACGAATTTACTTTAGGAAAAGCATTTGAAGGTAGAACGGAATTATAAATAAAAAATATAAAAAAGAATATTTATTAAAAAACTAAAATTTAATAAATATTCTTTTTTTATTAAATAAATGAATATTTTAGTAAATTTAGTAAAAAATACTAAAAATAAAAATTTCTTATAATGGTTAATTATATATTAGGAGAGAAAAATTTATGGGAAAGATTAAAGATAAAATATATGATTGGAAAGATAGACTAAGAAGCGGAAAGATGTTAACTTTAGTTATAACACTAATAGTTATAATTGTAACTTTAGGAATTTATGCATATAAATTATCAAGAAACTATAGACAATTAGCAGAAAATAATTATAATCATGCATTTTATCAATTAATTGAATATGTTGATAATACAGAAAAATTACTTGCGAAGGCAACAATATCATTTAGTAGTACGCATGCAACAGAAAACTTTAACAATATAGACAAACAAACAGCATTAGCACAAGCATATTTGTCTAGACTTCCTATAGATACGCAAGAATTAGAAAATACACAGAAATTTTTACATCAACTAGGAGACTACTGCTACACAGTTTCTAAGAAAACAGTAAAAGGAGAAGAATTGACTCAAGAAGAACTTGACAATTTAGATAAATTACATGAATATTCTGTAAATTTAAAAAATACATTATATCAATTAGAAACAGATCTTTTTTCAAAAACAATAAAATGGGGAGAATTAGAAAATACAGGAACAAGAATGTTTGGAAAAGAGGAAAAAAATTTATCACAGAGTAGTTTTTACAACATAGAAGAAGATTTACATCAGTATGCAGGATTAATTTATGATGGTGCATATTCAGAAAGCTTACAAAATCCAGATATTGTTGGACTTACAGGTGATGATATAAGTAAGGAACAAGCAGAAAAAAAGGCAAAAGAATTTTTAGGAGAAGATAAAATAGAAGAAATTAATTTTACTGAAGAATCTCAAAATTCTAATATTATTTGCTATAATTTCAATATAAAAAGTAAAAATAGAGCAAATGATTTTTCTATAAGTGTATCTAAAAAGGGAGGTCATGTTGTTGCAATAAATTGTAATAGAGATGTAAAAGATGAAAGCATTAAAGAAGATGAAGCAGTTAATATAGGTAAGCAATTTTTACAAAATCGTGAATATAAAAATATGAAAGAAACTTATTATATGAAAGAAAATGGAGTAATAACAGTTAATTATGCATATACACAAGATAATGTTATAATATATCCAGACTTGATAAAATTAAAAATTGCACTAGATAATGGTGAGATATTAGGATTAGAATCAACAGGATATTTAAATTCGCATAAAGAAAGAGAATTAGCCGATGTAAAAATTACACAAGAACAAGCAAAAACACTAGTTAATCCAAAATTAGAAATAAGTGCAATAGATTTAGCTGTAATACCAACAGAATGGAATACTGAGATATTGTGTTGGGAAATAAAAGGTAAAAATAAAGAAAACGATTTTTTAGTATATATAAATGCAAGTACTGGAGAAGAAGAAGATATTTTGATGATTATAAATACTCCTAATGGAACACTTACAACATAAAAATGAGATAAAAGGTCTAAATATTTAGATCTTTTATTTTGTTTGCTTGTAAAATAAAAATGAATGACATATAATAAAACAAAAGTAATTTTAATTGCTTTTAAAAAGAAACTGAAAGGATTTTAATTATAAGCATGAAAATAAAGGAAATTTTACAAGTTACAAAAGGAGAGCTTTTTTCGGGAGACGAAAATATTGAAGTAAAAAATTTTGAAATAGATACAAGAAAAATAGAAAAAGGAGATGTTTTTGTAGCAATAAATGGAGAAAAATCTGATGGAAATATATATTATAAACAAGCAATAGAAAAGGGTGCAATATGTTTATTAAGTAAGATGCCAGAAGAAAAAATAGGAAATATAATAGTTGTTAAAGATACAATAAAAGCATTACAAGACTTAGCTATTTATAAAAGAAATAAATATAATATACCAGTAGTTGCTGTTACAGGAAGTGTTGGAAAAACGAGTACAAAAGATTTAATTGCTGCTGTTTTATCACAAAAGTTTAATGTGTTAAAAACACAGGGAAATTATAATAATGGAATAGGTTTACCTCTTACTATTTTAAGACTTAGAGATGAAGATGTAATGGTAGTAGAAATGGGAATGAATCATTTTGGAGAAATTAGTCTACTTACTAGAATTGCTAAACCAACACTAGCGGTAATTACTAATATAGGTACAGCACATATTGGAAATCTTGGATCAAGAGAAAATATATTAAAAGCAAAATTAGAAATATTAGAAGGTCTACAAGGAGATACAGTCATAATTAATAATGATAATGATTTATTATGCGATTGGGCAAAAAAAGTTAGTAATTATAATATTATTACTTATGGAATAAAAAATAAAAATAGTAAATATACTGCTAATAATATAAAACCATTTGAAAACATGAGTAAATTTGAAATAGATAATGAAGAAATAATGGTTCCAGTTGGAGGAGAACATTTTGTTTTAAATAGTTTGTGTGCAATTGCAGTTGGAAAATATTTTGATATGTCTATTGAAAGTATAAAAGAGGGTATAAAAAAATTAGATTTAACAAAAAAGAGAATGGAGATAATTAATACAAAAATAGGTGCTATAATTATTAATGATTCATATAATGCTAATTATGATTCTATGAAAGCTGCAATTGAATATTTAGAAAAAATAGAAGAAAGAAGAAAAATTGCTGTTTTAGGAGATATGAAAGAACTTGGTGAGTATTCAGAAGAATTGCATAAAAAAGTAGGAGAACTTATAGAAAATATAGATATTTTAATTACAGTAGGAGACTTAGCAAAATTAATTAGCAAGAATGCAAAAATTTCAAATAAAATTGATTGTAATAGTAACGAAGAAGCAATTGATAGAATAAAACATATTATAGGGAAAGACGATGCAATTTTATTAAAAGCATCAAATTCAATGAATTTTAGTGAAATAGCAGATAGCTTAAAGGTTTTATAACTAAAAATTTAAGTATAGCTAGAAAGGAAAAAGTATGTTAAAAGTTGCAGTTATTTATGGAGGAATGTCAACTGAACATGATGTTTCAATTGTTTCTGGAAAAAATGTAATGGAGAATTTGGATAAAAATAAATATGAAATTTATCCATTAATGATTACTAAAGATGGAAAATGGTTAGACAAAAGAGAAAGAGAAATAAAAGATGTATTTAAACTATTAAAACAGATGGATGTTGTATTTCCTGTTCTTCATGGATTATATGGAGAAGATGGAACACTTCAAGGAATGCTAGAAATGGCAAAAGTACCTTATGTTGGATGCAAAGTATTATCTTCAAGTATATGTATGGATAAAGTTTATACAAAAATTATTTTTGAAAAAGCTGGAATTCCACAGGCAAAATACATATATATAAAAGATGAAAATATCTATGTTGATGAAAATTTTGATGAAATAAAATTAGAAAATGATGAGATAGTGAAATTAGTCGAAGAAAAGATAGGTTTTCCAGTGTTTGTAAAGCCATCTAATTCGGGTTCATCAGTAGGAGTAAGTAAAGCAAAAGATGGAGTAGAGTTAATAAAAGCTTTATCAGATGCTTCAGTATATGATAAGAAGGTTTTAATTGAGGAAGCTATTATTGGTAAGGAAGTGGAATGTGCAGTATTAGGAAATAGAGATATTAAAGCATCAACAGTTGGAGAAATAAATTCTGCAGAAGATTTTTATTCTTATGATGCAAAGTATATAAATAAAGCTTCAAAAGTTACAATACCAGCAAATTTATCTAATGAAAAAATAGAAGAGATAAGGAAGTTAGCAATAAAAGCATTTAAGGCGGTTGATGGAAGCGGACTTTCTAGAGTGGATTTTTTTGTACAACAAGGTACAGAAAAGGTTTATATTAATGAAATAAATACATTGCCAGGATTTACTGAAATAAGTATGTATCCAAAATTATGGGATTATTCTGGAATTTCTTATACTGAATTATTAACTGATTTAATTGAATTAAGTAAAAAAATGTAAATAAAATATAGAACTTTTTAATATTTATTGATATAATGTTTCAAAATAAATTTGAAGGAATATTAAAAAGTGGAAATTGAAAAATTAAAAGAAGAATTAAAAAAATATTTAAAATCAGAAAGATATACTCATAGCTTATGTGTAATGAAAATAAGCGAGGAACTTGCAGAAATATATAATGTAGATAAAAATAAAGTTATGAAGGCAGCTCTAATGCACGATATGGCAAAAGAGCTTCCTTTTGATGAATTAAAAAAATATGTAATTGATGAAAATATTTATGTATCAAAAATGGAAATGATTTTAGGAGTTACTCTTCATGGAAAAGTTGCAGCAGATATGTGTATGAAAAAATACAAATTTGATAAAGAAATGTGCGAAGCTATTAGTAATCATACAACTGGTAGAGCTAATATGTCCATGTTAGAAAAAATAGTATTTATTGCAGATAAGATAGATGAAACAAGAAAATATGAAGGCGTTGAGGAATTAAGAGATTTAGCTTTTAAAAATATTGATGAAGCAATAATAAGTAATATAGATTATACAATTATATATAATATAAAAAAAGGGAGACCATTATTAGAAGAAAGTATAAAAACTCGCAATTATATATTGATAAATACTGAAAAGTAAGCTATAATAAAAGTACCATAATATATGGAGGATGTTAAATGATTTTTAAGGATTACTATAAGATATTAGGACTAGAATCAAATAAAGCAACTTTAGATGAAATAAAACTAGCTTATAGAGAAAAAGCTAAAAAATTTCATCCAGATATAAATGTTGGAGACTCTTCAGCAGAGCTAATTTTCAAAGATATAAATGAAGCTTATCGAACATTAAGTGACTCTGTTCAGAGAAGAAAATATGATTTTAAATGGAATAGATATATAGGAAGTAAAAAAAAGAAAGTAAATAAAACTAAAAAGACAGTTAAAGAAATATTTATGGATATATTTTTTGGAGGAATGGTAAAACAAAAAGTTTCTCCTAAAGTTATTCCAGAATATGGTGAAGATATTGATACAGAAATAAATGTTTCAATTAAGGAAGCTTTTTTTGGAGTAAATAAAAAAATTAAATTAAGAACTGTTGATGGAAAAGAAACAGCATTTACATTCAAAGTTCCAGCAGGCATTCAAAATAATGATAAATTAAGAATTGTTGGACAGGGTAAAAAAGGAAAAAATGGAGGAAAAAACGGAGATTTACTTGTTAAAATAAATATCAAAAGTGATAATAAATTTAAATTAGTAGGAACTGATATATATACAGAAATTGATTTAGCAGTATATGAAGCTGCACTTGGAACTAAAAAAAGTATAAATATATTTGGAGAAGATATAAATATTTTTATTCCAAAATGTACTAGTAGCGGAGAAAATATTATAATAAAAGAAAAAGGATATAAAGACGGAAAAGGAAAAAGAGGAGATTTACATGTTGTTACAAGAATAACTTTACCGAAAGATTTATCTGAAAAACAGGAAAAATTATATTTAAATTTGAAACAAGTTGAAAAAATATAAAGTTTATTGTTTAAGTTAATATAATAAATCAATTTAGTTGACATATTACTGAACATATGATATAATAAAAAAGGTGTTCAGCAAAAGAAAAGTATGAGAAAGAGGTGTAGAAATGTCAGAGGGATTTCATGGTAAATATTTTAGTATAACAGATCCACAAGGAGTAAATACAGTTATATATAGAATTAACGAAACTGCCAAGGAATTACAAAGTAAATACCCAAAATATACAGTTGAAAGGCTAGTGTATTCTGAAGAACTAAATGGTAATAATAAGAAAAAAACATTTTTTATTGATTATCCAGAAATTGAAGGAGAAGACCTAGTAATACTTTCTTTTGGACCACAAAAAGTAGTAGTAAATATGGGATTTTTAAAGGACGATAAAATAAAAATATCAAAAAGACCAATACCTATTAAGTTTGACACTCTTTATTCAGAGACAGCAATGGAGCTTAAGGATTTTAAGTATACACCTAACCTAAAGAGACCTATTACAATTATAGACCCAGAAACTACAGAAGAAGTTAAACCAATGATATATTTAGATAAAAATACAAATGAAGCAAGAGGAAGATGTAGATTAAAACCAAATAAATCTTATTTTAGTTTTGAAATAAGAGATAAGAATTAAGGAGGAGTATTTAATAGTGAAAGAATTAACAGTTATACAATTTAGTGCTGATGATAGATTTAAAAGTAAAGAAAGTGGCAGTAAAGATTCATATAATAGTGAATTAGGTGCATATACTAATAATGGTATACCAGAGGGAGATATAGAAATTACTGCTAATGAAATTGATTTAAAAACATTAAATCCTAATATAATGAGAGCTTTAAATGATAGATTTAATGCAAGAATGACAGCAAGAGCTTTAAGAATTAAAGCTGATAGAGTAAGAGATGATGATGGTAGAAATATGTAAATTAAAATAATAAAACCAATGAGAAGGTAAAATTATGGATAATTTGTTAGTAACAATAAAAAAACACAAGGTAGCAATAATATTAACTATTGTATTTTGGTTATTTGCAGAAATATTTTTAATATCTGCAATAGCAACTACAATAGTTGATAGTAATGTTACCGGTGTTTTTGATTTAACCTATTTTATAGAAAATCTTGTAAAAAATATAGTAAGTGTTGCAGGAATAAGAAATTGTTTTAAAACTAATTATATTAGTTCTTTCGGAATAAGCACACTTATATTTACAATTTTTTTAGCAATTTGTATAGGAATTGGATTATTTAAAGCAAGAAAAAGAGGAAGTTATGATAAAATAGAACATGGATCAAGTGATTGGAGTACAGGTGGAGAACAATATAGAGTATTAAGCAAAAATGCAGGTTTGATTTTAGCAGAAGATAATTACTTACCATTAGATAAATTAGGAAACACTAATGTTCTTATTGTCGGTGGATCTGGTTCTGGTAAATCATCGGCATACACTATTCCAAATGCACATCAATGTTTAGGATCATATATATTTACAGACCCTAAAGGAGAAATATATGATGCAACAGCTGGATATTTAAAATCTCAAG
>CANQMY010000029.1 GCA_947625075.1 uncultured Clostridia bacterium | reverse complement strand
AATGCATCTGTAGCTTCTGGAACTGCTTTGTAATTGCTGTTGCTTGATGAACTTGCCATTGTATTTCACCTCCCAAAATTCTATTAAAAAAGTTTTAAAAATTAATTTATACTATCTAAGTAAAATAAGATTTTATATAAATTAAATTTTAATTTTCTTTTTCAATATTTATGATGCACATTAATTTATTTTTTAGTCTGGTAATTTATAGTATTATTTTAAATTTTTGGAAGTATTTTTTATTTATTAATTTCTTTAAAAAATATAAAAAATTTTTTTAAGTTTTTCTATTAATAAATTATTTATTTTATTTTTTTAATTCATTTAAAAATATTTCATTAAGCATTTTTGGATTTGCTTTTCCTTTAGTTTCTTTCATTGCTTGACCAACTAAAAAACCTAATGCTCTATCTTTTCCAGCTTTATAATCTGATACAGATTGTTGATTTTCTTCTAATATTTTTAATACAACATTTTTTATTGAATTTTCATCTGAAATTTGAATCCATCCTTTTTCTTCAATAATAGATTTAGGATCTCTTGGATTTTCAAATAATTCATCTAATACTTTTTTTCCTATGCTAGAGCTTATTGTTCCTTTATCTATTAATTCAACTAATTTTGCTAAATATTCTGCTGAAAATGGAATTTTCTCTGGTTCTAATTCTTTTTCATTTAATATTCTAGCAATATCTGAATTAAGCCAATTACATACTGCCTTATAATTTTTACATATATTTCCTGCTTCTTCAAATATATCAGAATATGCCTTTGAGCTTGTTAAAAAATTCGCATCCTTTTCAGATAATCCAAGTTCTTCTATATATCTTTTCTTTCTGCTTTCTGGCATTTCTGGTAAAGAATTTCTTATATTTTCAATATAGTCATCTGATAATTTTATTGCAACTAAATCTGGCTCAGGAAAATATCTATAATCTTCTGCATCTTCCTTGTCTCTCATTTGAAATGTTTTACCTTCAAAATCATCCCATCTTAAAGTCTCTTGCACTATAGTATTTCCATGTTCAACTTCATTTATTTGTCTACTTTTTTCATAGTCAATAGCTCTTTGAATTGACTTAAATGAACTCATATTTTTCATTTCACATCTTGTTCCAAATGGTTCATCTTTTTTATGAATAGAAACATTTACATCTGCACGGAAAGATCCCTCTTCCATCTTACAATCAGATACATCAATATATTGTAATATTGATTTTAATTTTTTTAAATATCTATCTGCTTCTGCACTAGAACGTATATCTGGTTCAGATACTATTTCAATTAGTGGAACACCTGATCTATTTAAGTCAACTAAGGTTCCACCTGTATATTCATTATGATTTAATTTTGCTGCATCTTCTTCTATATGTATCCTTAAAATTCTTACTTTTTTTGGATTTCCAAAATCATCTTCTATTTCAATATATCCATTTTCGCAAAGTGGTTTATCAAATTGTGATATTTGATATGATTTTGGAGTATCTGGATAAAAATAATTTTTCCTATCATTTTTACTATTTTTTGATATCGTACAGTTTGTAGCTAATCCCGCTTTTACAGCATATTCAACAACTTTTTCATTTAAAACTGGTAATGCTCCTGGCATTGCTGTACAAACTGGGCAAATTTGTGTATTTGGTTCAGCTCCAAATTCTGTAGAACATGAGCAAAATATTTTTGTTTTTGTTGAAAGTTCCGCATGTACTTCTAATCCAACTACTAATTCGTAAGTATTTTCCATTATTATCCTCCTCAAATAATCTTAATTTTTATTTTATATGCTTCATTACTTCATTAAATATTTCTTCACTAATATCTTCTCTTTCTCTTATATTACCATTTTTTATACAATTTATTTCAAACCAATTATATTTTTTTGAAACATAACATGCTGCATTATGAGCATCTATTAAATGATTTCTATCTCTTTCATGAATATCCTTTTGAGTATTATGTGTAAATTTATTTTCTCTATTCTTTATAAGTTCTATTGCTTTATCTACTGGCATATTTAAGAAAAATACTTCATTAGGTTTTGGTAATCCATATAAATTAAATTCAAAATCAAAAAGCCAATCTAAAAATTTATCTCTTTCTTCTTTATCTGTAATTTTCCCAGCTTGATGTACCATACTTGAAGTTGTGTATCTATCAGCTATTATAATACCTCCATCATTATAATATTTTTCATAACCCTTTTTAAATGTAGCATATCTATCAGCTGCATAAAAAGTTGATGCAATGTATGCATTTACATCTTTTGCATTTTCACCAAATTCTCCAGCTAAATACATTTTTACTAATGAAGATGATGGACTATCATAATTTGGAAAATCAACTGTTCTAAAATCTATATTATTTTCTTTTAACTTTTTTTCAAGTAATTCAATTTGCGTTTGTTTTCCGCTTCCATCTGTTCCATCAATTACAAATAATTTTCCCATAATTTTCTCCTATTTTTAAAACTTTTTATTTTATATTCTATATTTTTTATTTTTTAATTTCAATAGATTAATACTATTTAATATTAAAATTCTAAATAGTTATCTCTGATTTTGATGTAAATTTACTTTCTACTAATTTATTTAAAAGTTTATTTTTTTCTTTTTCTAAATTCACATCATCTTGTATTATTTGTATTGCCAATGCTTGTACTTCTTTTAATTCTTCGATATCCTGAAATAAATTTGCAATTTTAAATTCTGGGATACCATGTTGTTTTGTTCCAAAAAAGTCTCCGGATCCTCTTAACTCTAAATCTTTTTCTGCTATAACAAATCCATCATCTGTTTTAGTCATTATATCCATTCTTTCTTTAATAAGTTCATTTCCTCCGTTACACTTTAAAATACAATAAGATTTATACTCTCCACGTCCAACTCTTCCTCTTAATTGGTGAAGTTGAGCTAATCCAAATCTTTCTGCATTTTCTATAATCATTAAACTAGCATTTGGAACATCAACACCAACTTCTATAACTGTTGTTGAAACCAAAATATCTATTTCCTTATTTTTAAATTTTTCCATTATTTCATCTTTTTCTTTTGGTTTCATTTTTCCATGTAAAACTTCAACTTTATAATTTTTAAAAATTTCATTTTTATATTTTTCTGTAAGTTCAATTGCTGATTTTAAGTTTTGAGTATTTTCATCTTCTGATTCTTCAACTAATGGACAAACCACATAGCATTGTCTTCCTTTATTTATTTCCTTTTTTACAAATTCATTTACTCTTTGTTCTAACTTTCTTGAAACAGCATAAGTTTCTACATGTTGCCTATTTGGTGGAAGTTCATCAATTTTCGAGATATCCAAATCTCCATATAATATTAAAGCAAGTGTTCTTGGAATTGGAGTTGCTGTCATAACTAATACATCTGGATTTTCTCCTTTTGAAATAACTATGCTTCTTTGTTTTACACCAAAACGATGTTGCTCATCTGTTACAACTAATCCTAATTTTTTAAATTTAACATTTTCTTCTAGAATCGCATGTGTTCCAATTACTATATGAGTATTTCCATTTTCTATCTTTTCTAATGCCTCACGTTTTTGTTTAGCTGTCATTCCTCCTACTAAACCAACACACATTATTCCATACTTTCCTAATATTTTATTAAAATTTTCTAAGTGTTGTTTTGCAAGTATCATTGTTGGTGCAAGAATAGCGACCTGATAACCACTTTTTACTGCTTTGTATGCTGCAATCATAGCTATAACTGTTTTTCCAGATCCAACATCTCCTTGAAGAAGTCTATTCATT
This sequence comes from uncultured Clostridia bacterium, assembly GCA_947625075.1. Taxonomy (GTDB): domain Bacteria; phylum Bacillota; class Clostridia; order TANB77; family CAG-508; genus CAG-793. Next base: position 6,184 of record CANQMY010000029.1, on the reverse strand, counting down.
GGTTTTTCTTTTTCCATATCTGAATTTATATCTTCTAAGACATTTAATTGAGCTCTTGTTAACTTAAACGGTAAATCATTTATTACATCAGACATATTAACATTTTCATCATACTTTATTCCTTTTAATTGTTTGTTATTTTGTCCTTTTAACTTCAATAATCCTAATTGCATAGTTAAGAGTTCATCAAAAACTAATCTTTTTCTTGCTTTTCTAAAATAATCAAAATCTTTTGGGAAATGGATTTGTTTTATTGCATCATTATAACTCATTAACTTATATTTATTTAAAATATAGTCAGGCATAATTTCTTCTAATTCTCCAGCTAATTCTAATCCATTCTGAATTATTTTTCTAATTGTATTCGCTTTTATTTCATAATTTAAAGGATAAACTGGAATTATTTTTCCAGTGTTATTATTTTTTTCAATTACATCAAATACAGGTGAATTTAATTGTTTTACTCCATTTCTCACTTGCATTTTTCCAAAAAATCTATAAGTTTCCCCTTTTTTTATTTGACTTTTTAAGTATGGTTGATTAAACCATGTTATCATACAATTATCAGTTTCATCTTTTACAATAACTTTTTCTATACTTTTATATCTTCCAAGCATTCTTACATTCAAACTAGTTACAACAGTAGCTTCTATAGAACATTTTTCTCCATCTGTTATTTCTGATATTTTTTTTATATTACTTCTATCTTCATAATCTCTTGGATAATATGTAATTAAATCTTCTAAAGTAAATATTCCTAATTTATTTAAAATTTTTGCTTTATTAGGACCTACTCCTTTAATATATTGAATATCTTTTTTTAAATCAATCATTTATTTTTTGATATTTATGTTAAAAAATTAACATATAACCTTTCTTATTTACTAACTTAATCATTTTTGTAATTATATTATACAAGGTATATTTTTTCAAGTACAGAATTCTTTATATTTTACATTTCTATTACATTTTTATATTTTTATTGTATATTTTTCTTCTTTATCTTATAATAATTGTGAATTTATGTAAAAATGGTTTTTAGGTGTATAACCTTTAAAAATGCCTAAATTTCTTATTTTAAGGAGATAATTAAATGGATGAATCAAATAATAATTTAAATCCTAATGAACCAAATAATAATTTAAATCAAAATACTAATCCTTATCAAGGTTCAAATCCTTATGAAAATTTAAACCCTGAAAATCCTCAAGGTGTTGGTTCTTATGATACTACAAACTTTAATCCTTATGATAATATTTCTTCTGATCCATATTCAAGTATGAATCCAGAAAATTATCAAAATTCAAATAATAATATATATAATAATCAAACAGATTCTAACACTGGTATAGATCAAATGAATGATAATAATATTGATAATTATCAAGTGCAAAATCCTACTGTAGAAAGTAATATAAATGATTTTGATAGTCAGCAAATAATTAATCCTATATTAAATCAAAATATTTCTGCTGAAAGTTCTCAAAATTCCAATATGAATTATCAAGATAACAATGGTTATAATTCTAATACAAACTATCAAAATAATAATATTCCTGACTCTAATATAAATTATCAAGATAATAATAATCTTAATACTAATATGAACTATCAAGATAATAGTAATTTTGATACCAACATGAACTATCAAGATAATAGTAATTTTGATACCAACATGAACTATCAAGATAATAGTAATTTTGATACCAACATGAACTATCAAGATAATAATAATTTTAATTCTAACACAAATTATCAAGATAATAACTTTTCTGATCCAAATATGAATTATCAAAATAATAATTCAAATACTAATTATACTGAACCAAATGTTCAATATAATCCAGCTCAAACTGATTCAAATTTTGGAAATTATAATATAGAATTTGTAAAAGCTTGGATGGGAAATTTATATGACAAAGCACATTCTAAAAAATTTAATTGGCCAGCTGCTTTATTTGGTGGAATTTACTTTTTATATAGAAAAATGTATTTAACTGGTATATTATTTATTTTATTAACTTTCTTAATTAATATACTTTTAACATTTTTGATTTCTAAAATAGGATTATTAGCTTTAGGCTTAATGAGTATATCATCACTTATCTTCATATTTATATATGGATTTAGTTTTTATCCTTTATATAGAAATTTTGTACGCAATAAATTAAATAAATTTAAGAATACTATTTCAGATAATTCACAATTAATAAACGAAGCTCATAAAAAAGGAAATACCTCTATAATTGCTGTTATAATTTATTGTATAATTGCTCCAATAGTAATTATTGTATCAATGAGTATAATGACAAGTTTGCTTTTATCAGCTGGTTTAGAAAGTCTTACACATGGAATATTTGACAGCTTGAAAAATAACAATAACGATGTTGACATTTCACAAGTTGAAGAACCTACTTCTAATATAGAATTATTTAACTTTTCTGAAAATTATGTAGTAGAATATGATTCTTTAACTTGGTTTATAGATGAAGAAAATAATTCTTTGACTAAAGGTAATTATACATTACAATTTGCTCAAACTTTATCAAATATATCAACATTATTTAATACTGATATAACCACACCTTCTGGAAGGTCTACTTTATTAACCACTTTAACATCTTCATTAGAGACGCAAGGTGCACAATTTAATCTAAGTGTTGAAGCTGGTTTAAATAATTTTGTAATGGGTACTAACGCTTATTATGGATATATTGATGTTGTTGCTTCTGATTCAATTTCAAGATATTATTTTATCTTAGTTCCAGAAGATGATATTATGTTCCAATTTGTTTTAACAACAAATGATACAACTATAGATATGGAAACAAATTTAGAAGCAATCAATATTCTAACAACCGTTTATGAAAACCCTATTGAAAATGATCAAGATTCTGATTTATCAGATAATAATATTTCTGATGATAATACTATTGCAAATGATATATTTGAAAATAATGTTGATGAAAATAATTCAATATCAAACGACATATCAAGTGATAATACTATAACAAATGATATTTCAACTGAAAATGTTATATCAAATGATGTAGAAAACAATATAGAAAATTCATTATCTAATTCAGTGAATCAAAATTCTACACTTTCTGATTTATTGAGCTAAATTAATTAAATTATAAAAAAAGAATTCTCAAAAAGAATTCTTTTTTTATTTGCTTAAAAATACCAATTTTATATATTTATTAATAAATCTTCTACTAAATATTGTTTATTTAAATATTTTGTTGTATAATTGGAAATATTATTTTAAGAAAAGAGGGATAAATATGGATTATACTTTAGTAAAAGATTTATACAAAAATACTGAAAAATTTATAGGAAAAAAAGTTAAAATTGCAGGTTGGGTAAAAACTTTGCGTAATTCAAAAGCTTTTGGTTTCATTGAATTAAATGATGGTTCCTTCTTTAATAATTTACAAATTGTTTTTGATGACAAATTAAATAATTTTGCCGATATATGTAAATTAACTATAAGCTCATCGATTATTGTTGACGGAGATGTTGTAAAAACTGAAAACGCTAAACAACCTTTTGAGATACATGCTAATAATATTGAAATATATAATTTATCAGGAACTGACTATCCAATTCAAAAGAAAAATACAAGTTTTGAATTTTTAAGAACTGTTGCTCACCTTCGTCCTAGAACAAACACATTTAGTGCAGTTTTTAGAGTTAGAAGTATGCTTAGCTTTGCAATTCATAAATTCTTTCAAGAAAGAGGGTTTGTTTATGTAAATACCCCTATTATTACTGGAAGTGACTGTGAAGGTGCTGGTGAAATGTTTAATGTTTCATCTTTTGATTTTAATAATATTCCTGTGGATGACAATAAAAATGTTGATTTTTCAAAAGACTTTTTTGGCAAAAATGCTCATCTTACTGTTAGTGGTCAACTTGAAGGTGAAACTTTTGCTGAAGCTTTTAGAAATATTTATACATTTGGTCCAACATTCAGAGCAGAAAATTCTAATACTGTTAAACATGCTGCTGAGTTTTGGATGATGGAACCAGAAATGTGTTTTGCTGATTTAACTGATTGTTTAGATGTTGAAGAAGCAATGCTTAAATATGTTATTTCTTACGTATTAGAAAATGCTCCTGAAGAAATGGAATTTTTTGATAAATTTATAGCTCCTGGACTTTTAGAAAAACTAAAAACTACAATCAATGAACCTTTTGGCAGAATTACTTATACTAATGCAATTAAAGAATTAGAAAAGCATAATAATGAATTTGAATACAAAGTTTCTTGGGGAGTTGACATTCAAACAGAACATGAAAGATATTTAAGTGAAAAAATATATAAAAGACCAGTGTTTGTTACTGATTACCCAATGGATATAAAAGCTTTTTATATGAAACAAAATAGTGATGGAAAAACTGTAGCTGCTGCTGATTTACTCGTTCCAGGTATAGGAGAATTAATTGGTGGTAGTCAAAGAGAAGAAGATATAAATAAACTTACTTCTAGGATGAAAGATTTGGGGTTAAATGAAAAAGATTATTGGTGGTATTTAGATTTAAGAAAATATGGTAGTGTAATGCATTCTGGATTTGGTCTTGGTTTTGAAAGACTAATGATGTATGTAACTGGAATGCAAAATATTCGTGATGTTATACCTTATCCACGTACACCAAAAAATTGTGAGTTTTAAAAAAATTCCTCTATTTAGAGGAATTTTTTTTTATTTATGAAACAATTTATAAATAAACTAATTTTTTTCTAATTTAAAACTTATAGTTCCATTATTATCTGTAAGCTTTTTCAAACTATATCCACTTGATTTTAAATCAATAGAAACTATTGGACGAAGATTAAAACTTGGGGAATTACTTGTATCCCACGAAATATACAAACCATAACCACGAACCATGCACTCATCATTTTTTGCTCTAATAAAATGAATTCCAACGTTGAAGTTTGAATCGTTTAAAAATAAATATCTACATCCAATCCAATAATCGACTCCAAAATGATTATTAATTTTTCCAAACAATAAATTATAGTATTCACTTTTTTTCCAATCATCTTGGTTAATTTCACTTGTACTATAATCATGCCTCCAATAAGATTGTTTAAATTGTGTAGTATTTGATTCACTTATATTTTCTGTTTGTTCTATATAATCAAATTCTTTTTCCCATGGATCTATTCCATCTTGATTTTTTCCATTTTTTTGTCCATCTTTATATTCATATGTCCATTTTGAGTCATATATATCCCACAATTTAGGAACATAAGTATACTGGCTATATGTTTTTGTACTTCCATATTTGTATGTTCCATTTTCTAATTTATCGTTGTCATCATCTGTGTTATGGCTATAATTTGTATAATCATAAGTAATAACTTTCTGTACATCACTTCTTTTTAAATTTGCTACATTTATTTCTTTTTTCATTTTACCATCATTATCATATTGACCATAACATTGTCTTGCAATTTCATTCATTGCCCATATTCCATTATTATATCCTGTTACTCCTTTTAATGTTAACTTTTCTTTTGTTGGTTTTTCTGATATTAATCTTATTGTCGTTCCATCATAATCCCATATTTGCCATTTCATTCCTGTTTCTGTTTCAAATGTTTGATTTCCATTTTCAGCTATATTATCCGCAATTTTATTTCCACTTGAATCCTTATCACTAGTTACCCCTGATATAGTTGATGTTACTGTATATGTCTTTTTTTCTAAATTATATCCTTCTACGTAACATCCTACATAATCATTATAATCTATATTCATATTATCTAAATCTTCTGATATTTTTTCTAGTACATCTATTTCATCTTCTTCTGCATTTTTATACTTTTCTACCGCTTCTTTTGCTTTTTCAAATATTCCATTTTCAGATAATGCTATATTTAGTGTTACTCCTGCTAAAATTAATAATATTATAATTGTAACTACTAGTGCTACTAATGTTATTCCTCTTTCTTTTATTTCTCTCTTTACTTCTTTCATTTGTTTATTTTTTTACCTTTCTCATATTATTACTCTTTTAATTTTTTATATTATCTCCATTAAATTTTGTATATATACTTATTTTTTACTGTTTTAATTCTAGCAATTTATATGAATTAAGTCAATATATTATAGTTTTTTATTTCTTCTTTGTTATGTCATTATTATTAATGTAAAAACTTAATAAAAAA
>CANQMY010000028.1 GCA_947625075.1 uncultured Clostridia bacterium | reverse complement strand
TATTTGGATCCATCCAATTTCTTGGGTCTAGATAGTATCCTATTGCAGCTTCTGATGCATGGTACCAAGAACCATTATCATATGATTTGGTTCCACATGATGAACAAACCCATGCTCCTGATTTTCCTTGTATCAATGAATATGGGCTTGAACCTGTAAATGCACTTTCTGCAACAATTACTTGATTCCAATCTAAACCTGTTTCCATTATAACTATATTCCAGTTTGGATGTGCTTTTTTTATTGCATCTATTTTTTCTTTATATCCTGGATATAGGCTTGAATTAAAATTCTTTCCATCATATGTATATCTATTTGAGGTTGCTTCTACTTTATCTATATTAATAAATATTCCTAACATGCTAAGAATCATAGTCAATAGTATCATTAAAGAGACTAATTTTATATGATTATTTTTCACTTTTATTAACATTTTTTCCTCCGTTTTTTTTGTCACATTTTTTCCTATTTTGTATTGTATCATTATGGGTAATTTAAGTCAAGGTGAAAATATTGGAATTTATCTATTATTTCACTTTTAATAATTTTTTTAAAGTATATTTATTTCAGCAAAAATCGTCTTATTTTTTTATAAATAAGACGATTTATTTTACATTTTTATTATTTTTATATTAAATTCATGATAATTTAAACATAATTAAAAATTTATTTTCTTTTTTTAAATTTTTTCGTTTTTTCTTTATGCTTTAAATTTATTACTATTATACTTATTAATATAATAAATAATAATGCTAATATTATTCCTGCCATAATCTTTCTTTTTTGCATTTCATATAAATTATTAGATATTTCTATAATCGGTTTTGCTTTTCTTGTTACTTTAATTATATATGTCGTTTGTACCTTTTCATTTTCTGATACATCATTTATAGTATTTTCTAAATTAATATTTTCTGTAGTATTTGCTTTATTATTATTTTGATTTGTAAGTGTTATTTTTACTACATTCTCTCCCTCTTTTAAGTTTTTTTCTCCTTCTGTTTCAATAATTATTCCTTCTCTTCCAACTGTTGCCATTATGCTTAAATCAGTTACATTTTCATCTACTGTAACTCTATAATCTAAAACATCTTTATTAAATCCAATATCCAAATCCTCAAATTTATTTTCTTCACTTATTGTTTGAATTTCCAGTGATTCTAATCTTAAATCAGATTCAATTATATTTTCAACTTTATTTATTATTATCTTATATAATCTGACCTGTTCATTTTCTGCTATAACTTCTATATTTACTATGTTTTCTCCAGGAATTAAAGCAATAGTTCCTATTCCATTTACAATAGATTTTTCATCTTCCGCTTCTGCTCCAATTTCTATTTCGTTTTCTATTATATTATCAATTGTATATTCAAAAGTTTCTCGATAAAATTCTGGTGATAAAGTTCCAACACTTACAGTAAGATTTTTTAAATAATTATTACTTGATTTAATATTTTCCTGATTATTAATTGATGTTGTAACTTTTTGATTATTATTTTTTGTTACAGAATCATCTTTTTGTGTTCCACTAATTTTTCCCTGATTGTTTAGATTTTGATTAGATTGTTCCTGATTATTCTGTCCTTGATTATTTTGTCCTTGATTTCCTTGACTATCAGTTTGACCATTATTATTATTTTCCGGTTCAACTACTTTTGGAGGTTCTTCCTTTTTTATTTCACTAATATTTTTAGTTATTGGTGATATTGAAACAATATTGTAGTCATTATCAGTTAATTCTACAGGAGTTGCTGTAACCGATGCTGGAAAAGCAATTATCTTTGCTGTAAAAGTAACTGTATTTTTTTCAACCCAAATTTGATTACTACTTAAATTTACATTACTTCCACTAAGCTTAACATTTCCTGTTAAACCATCTGCAGTTATATTGAAAGTTAATGTATCTCCTTGATTTGCTTGAGATTGTCCAGTAAGATTAAACTTATAAGTTGCAGCTTTTGAAATATTTTCAGTCAAATTTATTATACATGTAATTAAACTTATTAATATGCATATTATTATTATTTTATAAAATATTTTTCTCATTTATATTTCCACCCCATACATAATATGATCTTTTATTTTTAAATAATCATTTGCTTTTACAGCTTTATCATTTGTAACGTCAGATGCTTGTAAATACTCATCTTTTAAATTTATATTATTTCCTATTATATAATCTTTTATTATCAAATAATCATTTGCCTTTACATATCCATCACCATTTGCATCTCCTCTTTTTACAATAATATATTCTTTATCATTTATATTTATTTTATATCCTGTACCTGCTTCTTCTGTTTCCACTCCATCTTTAGTTACAATACCATCTAAATCTTTAGATTGTTTATCTGGTGAAATAATTAAATATTTTCTTTCATTTTGAGTATCATCTTCTAAAATTTCATTATTACTTTGTAATTTCTCATCCTCTGTCACATTTTCATTACTTGTAATATTTTGTTGCATTATATTATTATCTACTATAATATTATTATCCTCAATAATATTCTCATCTATAATATTTTCTTCTATATCAGTAACATTTTCATCAATATTATTCTCATCATTTATAACTTCATTATTTTCAATTTTATTTTCTATTTCTACAATGTTTTTTTCATCTTCAATTATATTTTCTATAGTACTATTAGACTCTTTATTATTTTCTTCAAAATTACCTAATACACTTCTTGGTAAAAATCCTTGTCTACCATCTGGTAATATAACTCTGTCCCAAATTATTCCTCCAAAATTATATCTTCCAGTATTATCTATTCTGTATACTGTACTTCCTGATTTTAAAACTGTAATTTCAGTATGTTCATATCCAGGTCCTACTCGTAAAATAGTATCATCTTTATTTATAATTTTCATTTCATAACAATTAGTTACATCCTCTACCTCTTCTAAGTAATCAGTATTAAATTTTACATATCCAACTATTCCACTTTCTAAAACAATTTTATGCCATCCATCTGAAAATCTTTCTACTGATAGTATAATTTCACTACTTCCCGAAATTCTACTTAATATAGATGAAGATGTACTTCTTCCTGCTCTAACCATTATTCCAAAATGTCCCTCTTTAACTTTTATGTTCTTTGGAAAAATCTCTCCTGCAGTATCAGGTGATGGGCTAGAAAGTTCAGGCATATTATTATATATAGGAATAACAAACGTTAAGTTTCTAGATAATAAATTTGCATTTTTCATTTTATTATACATTGAAATTGCTTCATTTTTTGGAGCTTCTATATTTTGCATATACTGATGTGAATATAATCCTAAATATGATTCGACATCAAATTTATTTAGATATAATGTATTTTGTTTATAAGATATATAAGAAGACAATAAAAATGAGATTCCACCTATTAAACATTTTTCTAAACTATTCCATCCCTCTTTTTTTGCCTTTAATAATGCATTTAAATATACTTCCGCTTCTGTATTTCCTGTAGCACCTATATTAAACAAGTTATAATAAATATTTCCATCTGAATCTTGCATTCTGTAGGTTCTTCCTCCTGATGTTCCTTGCTCTTGTAATATTCTTGCAATTACAAAATATGGACTTGCATTTTTCTCTTTGCATACTCTATTAATTGTTGTTGCTATTTCCATTGAATATAAGAATGTTCCATTTAGTGAAGAATAAATATCTTGATCTAAAGTATCCATATAATCAATTTGTAAAAATTGAAATAAATATGGACTATCAACTAACCAATTTCTTGGATCCATATAATATCTTATTGCAGATTCTGACGCACACATCCATTCTCCTGTATCATAAACTTTTGACCCACATATAGAGCAAATCCATCCTCCTGATTTTTCTTGTATTAAATTCTTAGGAGTATCAAAATGTCCTGTATATTCATTAGAAATAACTTCATTCCAATCCAATCCTGTTTCCATTATTACAAATTTCCAATTCGGATGATTAGCTTTAATATTATCAATTTTTTCTTTAAAACTAGTATATTCTAAATTATTATAATTATATTCATATCTAAATGAATCAGCTTTTACAACACTACATTGATTAAATATAAAAATATAATTTAAAATAATAATTATTAAAAGCAATACAATTATTTTATTTTTTACTCGTACAAAATTAAACTTTTTCATATTTTTATTTTTTAACTTTTTTTGTTTTTTATTCATAAATATGGAATTTTTTAATATTAAAAAAAGAGTCTAGAAAATTTACATTTCTAAACTCTTTGATTTTGCATAATTAATTTTACATCTTTTTTAATTCTGATAAACATTTTTCACAAACTATTTTGCCTTTATATTCTATTACATTTTTTGAACTACCACAGAATGTGCAATCAGGTTCATATTTTTTTACAGTAATTGTTGAACCTTCAACATGTATCTCTAATGGATCATTTTCAGAAATATTTAATTTATTTCTAATTTCCATCGGAATAACTATTCTTCCTAATCCGTCTATTTTTCTTAAAACACCAGTAGCTTTCATTTGGTACCTCCTCTTTTTTATTTTTAGTCCAAAAATATTATAGCATAAACAAAATACCAAATCAAGGAAAAATGTAAAATTTGTCGAAAAATATTTTACATATCAAATTTTACATTTTAATTATACATATTTTATTTAATTTTCATACTCTTTATTACATCTCTAGTAGTTTTTGTTTTGTCAAATATATTTGCTATAAAAATTGCTAAACCTACTAGTAAAAAAGTTATAGCGTAAACAATAATACTCATTTTCCAATTTCCTGCCAATATATTTTGACCAACCATTGTTGATGATAATATTGATGGTATTCTTGCAATTGTAGATATAATAATAAATTTAATAGGGTTTATCGGCAAAAGAGCTGCAATATATACTAATAAATCTTTAGGAGTTCCTGGTAATAAAAATAAGATAAGCATAATTATCTCTATTTTCTTTGGATTTTTAAAAATTTCACTTTTTTCTATCTTTTCTATTTTATCTTTTGAACAAAATTCATATACAAATTTTCTACCTAACATTCTTACTAAAAATATTATCATTGTACATATTATTGCAGATGATATAAGTATAAAAAAGAACCCACCTATTGTACCATAACATACACCTGCTAATACTTCAATTGGTTCTCCTGGAATTATAAATAAAAATATTTGTGCAACTTGTAAACCAAATAAAGCTGCTATTCCTAAAAAACCCAGATTACCAATTTTATTCTTAAATTCTTGCTGTCCTTCTGTTGTTGATAAATTTTTAACAACAGGAAAGACATATATTATAGCAGCAATAATTACAGCTATTACAAATATTGCAAGAATTATTTTTAAAATTTTGCTTTTTTTACTCATTATTTTTTCCTTTTTTTACTTCATTAATATTTATTCTGATTTATAGTCTCTTAAATATCCTTTATATACTTCTTTTATACCTTTCACTTTTCTAAAATCTTCTGGTTTTACTATTTCTGGCAATTCCAAATCAACTTTACTTTCTTTCAAAATATATTTAACAAATTCTGCACAATAAAATGCTTTTTTTCTTTTTATTTTTTTATTAAACACTACTGAACATAAGCCTAAAAAATTAAATTTATATTTTTCTTTTTCTTTATACATATCCATTATTTTTTTATTTAATAATTCAAAACTTTCTTCTGAAATATTAAGCACATATATTATACATTTTGTATTATAAAATCTTTTAAATGTTCCTTTGTCAATATATTCTTGAACAAATCCTCCCCTTAAAGGATTATATGCATTTCTTCTTCCAAAACTATACATTCTATTTAGCTGTTTATCTAATGAAATTGATATATGTGAATATTCTTTTTTAGTATATGTTTTTATTCTATTAGATAGCCATGATCCTGTATGAGTCAATATCAAATATATTTCTTTCATTTTTTATCTCTTTCTTTTTACTTGTATGTTTTTTTTACAGATAATAATAGATTATCTATTAAATATGAATTTTTTTATTTTTTAATATTTATATCATAAATATTATCTAAAAACAAGTAAACTTTATCATTATATGAATTTTATTGCTATTAACTATGAATATGATTTTTTAGGTTTAGCAACAATATTTTTTAATTAATTCTTTATACTGCTTAACTAAATTGTATAAACTTTCAGTTGTAATATATTCATTTACTTCGTGTGCCGTTATAGGTCCTGCTCCTAGAATTATTCTATCGTTTTGTAGAAAACTTGCTTCTGTAATAAAATTAGAAGTTTTATTAGATATTTTTCCTTTATTTACAAATGCTGACAATTTATTCAATTCCTTTATTTCACATTTATATTTTTCTTTTAACATTTGTAATATGTTTATAATACTTTTCTCTTTTTCTTTATCTGTAGTTCTAAAATCAATTAAAATTTCACAAGAATCTGGAACTGAGTTAATTGCATTTCCTCCATTTATCTTTCCAATATTCATAGTAGTATAAGGTATTTCAAAATCTAAGTTTAAGTCTTTCTTTAATTTATTTTCATAAAAACTATTTAATTCATTTATAAATGATATTGCACTCATAACTGCACTCTTACCTTTTTCAGGAGTACTAGAATGTGTCTTTATACCTTTAAAAAGAATTTTATATTCCATTAGTCCTTTACTTCCTACTATAATTTCATTATTGGTTGGTTCTCCTATTATCATTGTACTAGGAAATTTTTTCTCATAATTTATAACATCTTTAATTCCTGAAAAACCAATTTCCTCATCATATGTAAAATATAATTTCATCCCCTTATTGAAATCTTTGAAATTAATTTGAGATATAGCTGAAATTATTGCTGCAATACCTGATTTCATATCACATATACCTAGACCATATAGTTTATTTTCAGTCTTTGTTAAATCAAATTTTTTGTATTTCCAATCATCAGTAAATTCAACTGTATCAGTATGTCCTAAAAATCCTAATGGTGTTTCTTTTTTATTATACATTATCAAAAATTTATCTCTCTTTTCTGTTTTAAATCCAATCGAAATTAATATTTTTTCTATATAGTCTAATATTTCTTTATTTTCTTTATCCTTAATTGTATTAAACCTTACTAACCTTTCTAAAACTTCCTCAACATTTAACATTTTTACCCTCCTATTTCATTATCTCTACTATAATTTAATACATCAATCTCTTGCTTTAAGCATTCTTTATTTAGATTTTCTAAATCAATTTCTAAAAAAATGTTTTGCATAGTTTCAATTTTTCCATTTATTCTTTCTTTCTCAACACTCTGAAATATATTTGGAATTTGTTTAAATCCTATTCTTAATGCAATACCATAAGACATAGATCCATTTTTCAAAGTTCTCATATATAATTTTTTATATCCTAACAATTTTGATTGCATAACTCCATATAACATAAGCTGATTTCCTAATCCTTTTCTTCTATAATTATCTAATACCGCAACATCTGCTAAATACATAACATTTTCATCTTGAAATTCAACCGGATGATTAGGTTTTATTCCCCTTTCTAACGCTATTAACCCAACACATTCTTTATCAATATATGCACCATACATATATCCTTTTTCATTATATTCTTCAAAAATATTTTCTAGTTCTTCTTCTGTGTATTTTTCGTTATAAGGTTGATCTGAAAATACCCTATATACTTTTTTAAAATCGTTTAAATTATTAAGGTTTTTAATTTTTCCCTTCATATATATTTCACCCTCTTTCTATAAATAGATTCAGAAAAAAGATAAAAAAAGATATAACAAAAAGACTATATATAGATTATTCCTACATATAGCCTTTTTGTATATCTAAAAAAGTATTTTTAAACTATCGTAGGCACAGCATTTTAGCTTGTACCTACGCATTTTCTAGTGCAATAGTTACAAGCTCCTACGATGATGATGTAATTGTTTATTTAAAAATACTCTTAATTTCATAATTTTACCTTTTTTCCTTATATTAATATTATAGCAAGATATTTTTTTCATGTCAACAACTTTTTTTCTTGATTTTCTAAATTATCTATTTTCCTATCAAACACATTTTATAATCTATTTAACCCAAGTTATAAAGTATTTTCAAATCCCAGACAGTACCATCTTTAGTGTCATTGATAAGGATGCCTTGTTCTTCAAGCCTATCTCTAATTGCATCAGCTGTTTTAAAATCTTTGCTTTTTTTGGCTTCTGCTCTCTTAATAATTTGGGTTTCAACATAATTTACATCAATATTGAACTTTTCAAGATACTTTTTCTTCATTTCCGAAAGAAACTTCTCTGGCTCTTGCTCAAAGAAACCTAAAATTCGATAAACATTTTTTATATCTTCCAAAGCCTTTGCTAAAGTATTTGATACTATTTGTTTGTTTTCCTTCTTTGCCGATTTCATCAAACCATTCGCATATTTGAAAAACGTATGCAAATTTGCAATTGCTGCTGCTGAATTAAAATCATCATCCATTACTTCTATAAATTTAGAAACGATTGTATTTGGAATTTCATCTTTCAAAATCTCTGATGTAGCATCTCCTCCATTATTAGAAATAAATTCTTCAATTGACTTAATTGTACTATAGAAATAGTACATATGTTCCTCAGAAAGTTGGAAATCGCTATCATGTAAATCAATGTCAGATGTATAATGTTTAGAAAGTATAGTATGTTTAATAACTTCATAGTTATACTTTGCTAAAGCATCCCTTATCGTTAAAGAATTTCCTAACGATTTTCCCATTTTCTGCCCATTGATTTTTATAAGACCGCAATGACTCCAATATTTTGCAAAAGGTTTACCTGTTAAAGATTCACTCTGAGCAATTTCATTTTCATGATGTGGAAATATCAAATCTTTTCCACCGCCATGAATATCAATTGTTTCTCCTAAGGTATCTAAAGCCATAGCTGAGCACTCAATGTGCCATCCAGGTCTACCATTTCCCCAAGGAGATTCCCAAGAAACCTCTCCAGGTTTTGCTGCCTTCCAGATTGCAAAATCAACTGGATCTTCCTTTTCTTCATCAAGTTCAATGCGTACACCATTTCGCATTTCACTTACCTTTCTATTAGATAATTTTCCATAGTTGCTGTCCGTCTTAACTGAAAAATAAACATCTCCATTTTTAGTTACATATGCATGACCTTTTTCGATAAGTCCTTCTACAAATTTTATAATTTGTGGAATATACTCAGATGCCTTAGTCATTACGTCTGCGTTCTTAACATGTAAAGCTTCCATGTCCTTTTCAGTTTCGAGAATCTGCTCTTTAGAAAAATCCAGAGCATTCTTTCCTAACTCATTTGCTCTTTTAATAATCTTGTCATCAACATCAGTGTAGTTGCGCACATATGTTACGTCATATCCTCTATATCTTAAATATTCTGTAATCATAGCATAGTCAATTGCCTGTCTAGCATGACCAATGTGGCTTAAATCATATACAGTGATACCGCAAGCATACATTTTAACTTTGCCTTCTTTTAAAGGTACAAATTCTTCTTTCTTTCCTGTCATAGAATTAGTAATCTTCATTGCTGATGACCTCCTTAAATTTTTTATAAATTAACTGCAACGGATAGCATTATCAAAAAAATTTAAACGATGTATTTAGTTCATCGCATAAAATTTTTCAGACAATTACTATATGATTGAATGTTAATATTATATCATGATAATTACTATTTTTCAAGTTTTTAATCTATATCCTTTTTGCATTTTCATAACTAATATTAATTATATTAAACCTACTCTTCTTTTAATACTTTCAATAACATTATAAGGATGATTTTTTTCCAAAAGAAAAATCAACCAGTTTAACTGATTGATTTTTACATCTTCTGTTCTATAAAATTTGAACAGAAACTTTACTGGCTCCTTTAAGAGAGACGTATGCGAAAAATCTATCTTAAAAAAGTTACTTATTTCCGTTTCAAATGTAGTTATAGCAATATTTTATAAGAATTGTATATACAAATGTGAAATTTTTTGCTATTA
>CANQMY010000027.1 GCA_947625075.1 uncultured Clostridia bacterium | reverse complement strand
TCTCCTATTGAATGAGTTGATGAACTACACGCTGTTACAATAGAAATAGATTCTCCTTTTAGCCCTAATTCTATTGCAATATTTCCAGCAGGCATATTTGCTATTCCCATTGGTATAAATAGTGGAGATACTCTTTTATTTCCCTTTTCAAAATTTATTTCACATTGCTCTTGTATTGTATTAAGTCCACCTATCCCTGAACCAACAAATACTCCAACTTTATTAAAATCTGTATTTTCTTTATTTATTTTACTGTCTGCTAGAGCTTCTTTTGCAGCAACTAATGCTAATTTTATAACTCTATCTAATTTTCTTATTTGTTTAGGATCAAAGTATTTTTCTTCATCAAAATTTTTTACTTCTGCTGCAAATTTTGTTTTAAAGTCAGATACATCTACTAAGGTAATATCATCTATACCACATTTGTTTTCTTCAATACTTTTCCAAAATTCTTCTACATTATTTCCTATTGGAGTTATTGCTCCAAGACCTGTAACTACAACTCTTCTTTCCATATTACATTAACATTCCTCCATCTATATGTATTACTTGACCTGTTATGTATTTACTATCTTCTGATGCTAGGAATTTGATAACATTTGCTACATCTTCAGTTGTTCCAAATCTTCTTAAAGGAATTTGCTCTAATATACTTTCTTTTACTGAATCACTTAATACTTCTGTCATTTTTGTTTGTATAAATCCAGGTGCAACTGCATTAACTAGTATATTTCTACTAGCTAATTCTTTAGCTATACTTTTTGTAAATCCTATTATTCCAGCTTTAGAAGCAGCATAATTACTTTGTCCACTATTTCCTGCTATACCAACTACAGAAGCTATATTTATAATTCTTCCACTTTTTGCTTTAATCATATAACTTGACACGCATTTTGTCAAATTAAAAGTTCCTACAAGATTAACATCTATAACATCTCTAAAGTCTTTTTCTTTCATTCTTAAAAGCAACATATCTCTTGTTATTCCTGCATTATTTACTAATACATCTATTTTTCCAAATGTATCAATTATTTTCTTTACCATTTCTTCGCAATTTTCAAAGTTTGTTACATCACCTTTAACTGCTATACACTTTATATCCTTATTTTCATTTTCTATTTCTTTTTTTGCATCTTCATAATTATCTTCTTCTGTCATATAATTAATAACAATATCATATCCATCTTTTGCAAGAGTTTTTGCTATTTGTTTACCTATTCCTCTTGTACTTCCAGTTATAAAAGCTACTTTATTCATAATTTTCCTCCATTTTTTTATTATTTTATTTTTTATTTACATTGCATTTTTTATTTGATTAACTGTTTCTTCAAAACTTTTTTTATTGTTTATAGCAAATGTTTTTACTGTTTGATCAGTTCTTCTAATAAATGATGTTAAAGATTTTCCAGGACCTACTTCTATAAAAGTATCTATTCCATCATCTAACATTGTTTTTATACTTTCTGCAAATCTTACTGGACTTATAATGTGCTTTGATAATATTTCTGGCATATTATCTTGATTTTGATATTTATTACCATCAATATTTCTTATAACACTTGTCTCAAAATTCTTAAACTCAATACTTTGTAATTGTTCCTTTAGTTTTATTGATGCTTCTTTTAATAATCTAGTATGAAATGGTCCTGAAGTTTTAAGAGGTATTATTTTTTTAGCTCCAAGTTCTTTAGCATATTTACTAGCTTCTATTACAGCTTCCTTTTCTCCAGATATAACAATTTGTGAATTACAATTAAAGTTTGCCATATCAACAAAACCACTTTTCACTTTTTCGCATGCCTTTTTTACTCCATCTTCATCTAATCCCATAATTGCTGCCATCTCCCATGTTCCTTCAGGTGTTAATTCTTCCATAATTTTGCCTCTCATTTTAATGGCATTCACTCCATCTTCAAAAGAAATCTTTTTGCTGTATATTAGTGCTGTATATTCTCCTAAACTTAAACCTGCTGTTTCTTCAGCTTTAATTCCTTCTTTTTTTAATAATTCTAAAATTGCTAAACTCATTGTTAGTATACATATTTGTGTATAACTGGTTTGGTTTAATTTTGAATTTTCTTTTTCATCAAAAGTTATTTTTTCTACATCTATTCCTGTTAATTCTTTTACTTTATTATATACATCTTTATATTCTTGAAAATTATCATATAGATCTTTTCCCATTCCACTGGATTGTGATCCTTGACCTGGAAATAAAAATGCTATTTTCATTTTAATTTTTGTTAGCTTAAATAGCTAACATTTCCTCCTTTTTAATTCATTATTTTTTCTCTTATTAAATATTTTTCAAATCTATTGCAAAATTCTGATATTATTCTTACATTATCAATCTTTACTTTATATTCTTTATAAATTGATGTTGCTAAATCTTTTATATCATCTTCAAAATATTTTTTTACTGTATTTATTCCTATCCCTATTACTAAATCTTTTACATTTTCTCCATTAAGTCTAGTTTCTGTAAGTATTCCTCCAACTTTTTTATTATTTATAATTAAGTCGTTTGGATCTTTTATTTCTATTTTAATTTTATAAAAATCATAAAAGATATTTACTAATATTTTTGCTATATCTTTAGTTATATTTTTTAAATTTTCTAGTTTACAATCTGGAAAAAAACAAATTGAAAATGCAATATTTCCTTTCTGAGATGTATACCACTTTCTTCCATGTGTTCCTATTCCTTTAGTTTGTATATCTGCAATTATTACTGTTCCATTTTTTATTCTGTCTTCTATTATTCTTTTCCAAATTTCTTTTTGTGTTGAATCAATTTTTTTATAGTAAAATATTTCACTTCCTAAAACTTTACTAACAATTTTATCTAATTTAATTTTTTTCAATATTATTCTCCATTTTATAATACGGTTTTTAATTCTTCCTGTCTTTTTATTTTAGATGTTGTTGTTTTAATTAATGGTTTTTCTGTTAAAATTATTTTTTTAATTGCTTTATATGATGGCATTTCTTTGTTTATTTCTTTTATTTTAGAGTTTATAGCATTATATATTTCTTCGTCTTTTTCCACTTTGTATGCCTCTTTCATAATCTGCCTATCAAATACTATTTTCACATTTATCCTTATATCGTCATCATTATTTTTATTTGCTTTACCAAATATAAAAGATTCTTTTACACCTTCAATTCTATTAATTAAACTTTCCATTTCTTCTGGAAAAATATTTTTTCCATTTTTTAATACTATTACACTCTTCTTTCTTCCACAAATAAATATGTATCCGTCTTTATCTATTTTTGCTAAATCTCCAGTATAAAACCATCCATCTTTTAAAGCTTCTTCAGTTGCTTCTTTATTTTCATAATATCCTAACATTATGTTTGGACCTTTTACTACTAATTCTCCAATTCCTTCATTGTTTACATCTTCTAGCTTTACTTTAACATGTGGAAGTGGTTTTCCTATTGATCCTACTCTAAAATTCTCGTTTGTTTCAACTCCAATAACTGGTGATGTTTCTGTTAATCCATATCCTTGGCACAAATTTAAACCAAAATTTCTAAATCCTTCTTCAACACTTGGAGATAAACTAGCTGCCCCACTTATTAATAATTTAATATGTCCACCAAAAAATTCATGTATTTCTTTAAATACTTTTTTCTTTTCGTCCATTGATTTGTTTTTGTATTTTTCTACTAAAGAATTAATTTCATTTAATCTTCCATCTTTTTCGAGTTGTTTCATTATATTTTTATAAAAATTCTCATAAACTGCTGGAACACATGACATAAATGTTATTTTATATTCTTTTAAATTATCTGGTATATGTCTTATTCCATCACAAAATGAAGTCTGACTTCCACAATATAATGAAAATAAAAATCCTACTGTACATTCAAATACATGATGAAGTGGTAAAAATGAGAGTATTCTATCTTCTGAGTTTATATCCAATACTTGTTTTATATCCATTAAATTTGAACATAAATTTTTATGTGATAAAGCTACAACCTTTGATTTCGATGTTGTTCCTGAAGTAAACAACATTATATTCATTGCATTTGGACTTATTTTGGCGTCTAAGAACTTTCTATTTCCTAATCTTATAAGTTTTTTTCCTGTTTCTATTAATTCTAATTCTGAATAAATACCTTCTTTATGTTCCTTTAAATCCATAGATATTAATCTTTTTAGCTTTCCTGTTCCTCTTCTTATTATTCTATTTAATATTTCTTCATAATTTTTTGAATAAAAAATTGCTTCAACTCCTGAACGTTCAATTAAGCTTTCTAGTTCATTTTCTGGAAGTGCTTTATCCAATGGTACTACAATTCCTGTTCCACAAACAATAGCTAGATATGCTATTTCCCATTCATATCTATTTTCTCCTATTACTGCAATTCTTTTATTTTTCAGTCCCATTTCTATTAATGATGTACCTAATGCATTTATCATATCTCTAACTTCTTTGTGCGAAATTGTAAGATATTTTTTCTTCTCATCATTTATATCAGATAATCTAATTTTATATGCAGGTTTATTTCCATAAAGTTTACCTGTTTTTTCAAGCATATCTTTTAAATCTCTTATTTCTATTTTTTCCATATTTACCTCTTTTGAATTTTAATATATTAACATTTTTTGTCTTTAATATTTTACCACTAAACTCTATTAATGATAATTAGACTGGTAGGTCAGTATAAAAACTTAGTATTTTTTACTATAAGTAGGAATATACTAATTAAAAATGGAGGGTTCTATATGTCTAAATTTAAAACTTATTTAAAATCTATTTTAGTTCCAGTTATTCTTGGTGGAATTGTAGGTATATTAATATCTAGCTCTATGGATTATAATTCATTAAATACTCCACCTTTATCTCCACCCGGTATATTGTTTCCTATTATCTGGACTATTCTTTATATTCTAATGGGTGTATCTTATGGGATTTTAAAATACAATAATTTAGTTGATGAAAAAATTAATCAAATTTACTATTTACAATTATTTGTAAATTTATTATGGCCTATATTCTTCTTTGTTTTTAAATGGAGATTATTTTCTATCATGTGGATTATATTGCTAGTTATATTAATTGGTACTATGATTTATAGATTTTATCAAAAGAATAAAGTATCTGCACTTATTCAAATACCTTATTTAATTTGGTCTATATTTGCAACATATTTAAATATTGGAATCTATTTGTTAAATTAAAATTTCATCATAAAAAACACTTCTTTAAAAAATATGAAGTGTTTTTTATTTTTTAATATTTTATAAATCCGCTGCATTTATTGTATTTAATATTTGTGTGCCTGTTGCAAGTTCTCCTCTTATTCTTCCTATATCAGTCATATTTAATGTTCTGCTTTTATTTACAGTTCCATATTTAGTAAGTACTTGTACTTCAAATCCAATTTCTTTCAACCACTTTACTGTATTTTCATTATGACTTCCAGCAGGATATGCCATTATTCTTTGTATTTTTTCTCCCATTCTTTGCTCTATTTCATCATGTGCAGTATTATATTGTGCTATTAAATCTTCTTTGCTTAAAGTAGTACAATCATTATGCCACAATCCATGTATATGTATTTTTACTAATCCACTGTCAAACATTTCTTTTGCTTGGTCCCATGTTAAATATTCATCACCACCCATATAGTAATTAATTATGAAAATGGTTGCTGGTACATTATACTTTTTTAATACTTTAAATGCTTCTGTATAACATCCTTTCCAGCCATCATCCATTGTAATTACACATACTTTTTCTGGAAGTGCTAAATTTCCTTTATTGTATTCATATACTTCTTCTAAGTTAACAAAAGTATAACCTGCATCTAATAATGTTTTTACATTTTCTTCAAATCTTTCTTCATTACTATATAAACCATAATTGTTATCACTTTTTGGAACATTTCCAAATGCATGATATATTAATACTGGTATTTTTATATTTTTTTCACTTTTATAGTATTTTGTTTCTTTTACATTAGCTAAGAAATCTATTTTTTTATTTTCTTTTTTCTCTTCTATTACTGTATTTTCTTCAACCTCATTATTTTCTAATTCTTCTTGTACTTTTCCTACAGTTTCTACAGTTTTTTTATTGTTTACAGAATTTTTTACTAATATTATTATAATACATACTATTATTAAAATACTTAAAAGTATAATAAAATTATTTTTTAATTTTTTCTCTCTACTTTTCATAAAAATACACCTTTCTTTTAATTTTTAAACAATATATCATATATAAATTATATTTTCAATAAAAAAATATAAAAGCTCTTATTTAGAGACTTTTATATTTAAATTTGTAATTTCTATAATTAGTATTCTTTAAGTTCCTTTGCTAATTTTCCAATAGCTTTTGTTTCTATTCTTGAAACATAAGAACGTGAAATTCCCATATTTTTTGCTATTTCATTTTGAGTTTTTGGTTCTTTACCATTTAATCCAAATCTTAATTCTATTATTGTTCTTTCTCTATCTTTTAATATTGTTTTTATTTTATCATAAAGTTTCTTTATTCTTAATTTTAATTCTATTTCTTCATCTATTGGTTTATCTTCATTTTCCAAAACTTCTTTTAGCGTAATTGCATTATCATCTTTATCTTTTCCTATTGGTTCTTCTAAATAAACTTCTGAGTTTAACCTTTTAGATGATCTAAGATACATTAAAATCTCGTTATCTATACATTTTGATATATATGTTGAAAGTTTTATATTTTTATTTGAATCAAAACTATTTATTCCTTTTATTAAACCTATAGATCCTATTGATATTAAATCATCTTGAT
Source organism: uncultured Clostridia bacterium (assembly GCA_947625075.1). GTDB lineage: Bacteria > Bacillota > Clostridia > TANB77 > CAG-508 > CAG-793. The sequence continues at coordinate 3,371 of CANQMY010000027.1, read as the reverse complement.
CTACATTTGAATTTGAATACTTTTTACAAACATGTGCAACTAATCTTAAATTATGTTCAATTAAAATATTTTTCGCTTCTTCATTTCCTTCTGACATCATTTTTATATATTTTTTTTCTTCTTCCAAAGATAGTGTTTCTGGAAATAAGTTATTATTTGATATGTATCCAATTACGAACATTCCTGAACCTAGAAATGTTAAAAATCCAGCTAATGTAATTTCTAACATAAAAGCACCTCCGATACAACTTACATTTTTATTATATGCAAATTACATCTAAAAGTGCCTGACCTTATGTTTTATTTTTTTCTTCTAATCATCCATCCTTCTTTACATTTTATTGGAAGTTTTATCTTTACAGATTGGTCTAGTTTTCCTGGATTAACTGTTTCAATTTCTTCATCCGTTTCTACATCATACATTTTATCTATTGTAAATTCTTTTACTTCAATTTTATTAGGAATTAGTATCTCCATTTTATCACCAACTGTGAGTTTATTACCTATTTTTATAGTAGATTTATTTTCATTATATTCAATTACTTGTGCGCCATATTCGTATTCTGGATTATATTGTTTTCCTTCATATTCTTGGTAATCTTTATTATTTTTATCTTCAAAGAAAAATTCTGTTAGTCCTCTTGTTTTTACTTTGTTTAATTCTGATAAATATTTTTTATAATCATAATTTTTAGGATCTTTTATATAATCATCTATTGCATTTCTATATACATTAACTATACTTGCAACATAATATTCTGATTTTAATCTTCCTTCTATTTTTAAACTGGTTATTCCCATATCAATAATATCTGGAACTCTTCTAATTAAACATAAATCTTTAGATGAAAGTATATATGTACCATTTTGATCATCTTCAATAGGCATTATATTTCCTGGATTATTTTTTTCTTCTAAATAAACATTATATGCCCATCTACAGCTTTGAGCACAATCTCCTAAGTTTGCGTTTCTATTTGCTAAAAAATCACTCAAATAACATCTTCCTGAATATGCCCAACAAATTGCTCCGTGTATAAATATTTCTGTTTCTAGTTCTTTAGGAATATTATTTATTAAATTTTTTATATCATTTTTATTCATTTCCCTTGACAAAATTATCCTCGATGCACCATTTTTTTGCCAAAATTTTGCTGTATGACTACTTAATGTATTTGCTTGTGTGCTTATATGTATAGGAATATTAGGAGCAATTTCTTTTATAATATCAACTACTCCTCCATCTGAAACAATTATTGCATCTACTCTAAGTTTATCTAACATCTTAACTTGTTCTTTTATATCATCATAAACATTATCTGGTGCATAAATATTAATTGTAGTATATACTTTTTTTCCCAAGCTATGTGCATATTCTATTGTTTTAGCTAACTCTTCATTGTTTACTTCTGCTCTACTTCTTAGTGATAATGCTCCTGTACCACAATATACTGCATCTGCTCCATATATAAATGCTTCTTTTGCCTTTTCAAAAGATCCTGCTGGAGCTAAAAGTTCTGGTTTATTCATATTTTTCCTCCCATTACTACAAATATTATATTTATTTTTTAGTAATGTGTCAACTTTGTACTTTTAATTAATATTACAAATTAGAATATATTTTTTATATTAAAGTCTTGTTTTTCTTCTATATGATCTAAAATTGCTTTACAATTTTCAATTTCCGGAACACTCTCATCTATTATATCTATTTCAATAAAACCTTTTATCATTTTTAATGATAAATTAACTTTTTCTAGTTCATTATGTTCTAAATATAAACTTAATGTTTTATTTTTTTGCATCCAGCTTTCAAATATTTCATCTATATTTTTGGTTAGTTCTACATAGTTTTTTTTATTATCTATTACATCTAATCTTAACATTTCCAATTGTTCATTCATACTTGCAATTTCTTTTTTTGTATTATTTTGAGATATAATACTAGCTATAATTATGCAAATAATAATTACTACTACTATAATAAGTTCTTTTTTCATTTTTTATTCTCCTTACTGTTTTTTTCATCTTTTTCTTGACAGAAAAAATTTCCTTTACCATCTATAGTTACAATTAAACAGTGCTCCGGTGTAGTTTTAAATTTTTCTACTTGTTTTGCCAACCATTTATAATCTTTTCCTAATTTTCTTAAATTATCATACATTATTTTTCCATCTAATACTAATTCATATGGTATTCCTTCATATTCTGGGTCTATTCCTAGATCTTCTGGAATTACAGTTCTTTTAGACGGTTTTTGAATTACAGATATATTTCCATTTGTTTCTAAAATTGCATACTCTACATCTCCTAAATTAAAAATATTACTATTTCTTAATCTTTCTTGTAATTCATTTAATGTAAATCTTTCTTTTAATAAAGCTTTTTCATCTATTTTTCCTCTATATATTAAAATTCGTGGTTTCCCACAAGTTAATCTTCTAAAATTAATAGATTTTAAATTCAAAAATGAAATAATCATATGCATTGTAAGTAAACCTAGAATTGGAATAATTCCATTAAATATTGGTATTCCTAAATCCGACATTGGTATTGATGCTAAATCTGCTATCATTATTGAAATTACCAGTTCAAAAGGTTGCAGTTGACCTATTTCTCTTTTTCCCATCATTCTCATTACTAAAAGTACTATAATATATAAAATTATTGATCTAACAAAAGTTATTAACATTTCTATCTCCTAATTAATATTTTTTAGTATTCTTTCCAAATTATTATTTTTTATAAGTATATATTTATAAATTTTGGAAATAATTTTTTTAACAACATAAATTTTTCACATTAGATTTAGAAAGGATTTTTGTATTATGAAAATAAATCGTTCAATTCAATTTTTTGGTAGATTAATAACTTCTATATTAGTTCTAGGTATTACAGCATTTTTTACTCCTGGTTTTTCAGCATCAAGTATTTGGATTTTAGCTTTAAGTATTGTAATTTTAACAATAGTTGATTTTTTAATTGACAATTTTACTAAATTATATTTTTATCCATTTATCAAATTTATAATTGGTTTTATATTATCTGGAATAGCATTATTTTTAGTGCAATATTTAGTAATTGGATATATGATTTCTTTATTATCTATTTTTTTAGGAGCTTTAGTTTATGGTTTAGTTGACTATATGCTTCCAAATGAAGAACACGAAGTACAATATCAAAGAAAAAATGCAACAATTTAATTATTGCATTTTTTTCTTTAATTTACTTATTATAAAAATTTCTTACAATGTTACCTACGCCACAAGCACTGGGCGGAACGCATGAAAGACGTTCGGAGAACCGTAAAAGTCACTCAATGCGAACACTCCTGCGCAAGGGCGGTCACCAGAGAAGAGTCATACCCTCCG